>NZ_CAJCKG010000039.1:0-28517 GCF_903970945.1 Curtobacterium sp. ME26 | reverse complement strand
CAGGGTCGCGTCCCCGCGACGTGGCGCGTACCGCCCGCGCACAACGGGAAGCGCGTCGCACCACGGACTTCCGTGGCGCGACGCGCTCGTGGTCGTGCGGACGGCAGCGGGCGCCGCGCCGCGCTACATGCGCTCGGGTGCGGTGACCCCGAGGAGGGTCAGGCCGTTGCGGACGACCTGCCCGGTGGCGTCGTTCAGCCAGAGGCGCGTGCGGTGCAGGTCCGTCACGGCCTCGTCGCCGAGCGGGGTCACGCGGCAGGCGTCGTACCAGCGGTGGTACAGCCCAGCGAGCTGCTCGATGTACCGCGCGATGCGGTGCGGCTCGCGGAGCTCGGCAGCCTGACGCACCACCCGCGGGTACTCCGCAAGGGCTCCGAGGAGCGCACCCTCGGTGTCGTGCGTGAGCAGCGACGCGTCGAACGCCGAACGGTCCACACCCGAGGCGGCGGCGTTGCGCGCGACCGACTGCGTGCGGGCGTGGGCGTACTGCACGTAGAAGACCGGGTTGTCGTTGGTCCGCTTCGTGAGCAGGTCGAGGTCGATGTCGATCGCGGTGTCGCTGGCGAACCGGACGAGGGCGTACCGGCCGGCGTCCACACCCACGGCGTCGACGAGGTCCTCCATCGTGACGATCGTGCCGTTGCGCTTCGACATGCGCATCGGTTCGCCGTCCTTGAGCAGGTTGACCATCTGGCCGATGAGGATCTCGAGGTTCGTGCCCGGCTCGTCGCCGAAGGCCGCGCACATCGCCATCATGCGGCCGACGTAGCCGTGGTGGTCCGCGCCGAGCATGATGAGGTTCCGCTCGAACCCGCGCTCGCGCTTGTCGAGGTAGTACGCCAGGTCACCGGCGATGTACGCGGGCTGCCCGTCAGACTTGATGACCACGCGGTCGCGGTCGTCGCCGAAGTCGGTCGTGCGGAGCCAGAGCGCGCCCTCGGCCTCGTACATCTTGCCGAGGGACTGCAGCCGCTCGATGGCGCGCTCGACGGCCTTCGACTCGTGCAGCGAGTTCTCGTGGAAGAACACGTCGAAGTCGACGCCGAAGTCGTGCAGCGACGACTTGATGTCCGCGAACATGAAGTCGACGCCCTCGCGGCGGAAGAGCTCCTGCGCCTCGTCGCGCGGCAGTTCCGTGACGTCGGTGCCGGCCGGCAGCGTCGCGATCACGCGCGCGGCGATCTCGGCGATGTACGCGCCGCCGTAGCCGTCCTCGGGGGTCGGCTCGCCGAGCGCGGAGGCGACCAGCGACCGGGCGAAGCGGTCGATCTGCGCGCCGTGGTCGTTGAAGTAGTACTCGCGGGTGACGAGGCCGCCCTGCGCCTCGAACACGCGGGCGAGGCTGTCGCCCACGGCCGCCCAGCGCACGCCACCCATGTGGATCGGGCCGGTCGGGTTCGCGGAGACGAACTCGAGGTCGATGCGGACGCCGTCGTAGAGGTCGCCACGCCCGAACGCCTCGGCCTGGTCGACGATCGTGCGGGCGATCTCGCCGGCCGCGGCAGCCTCGAGCGTGATGTTGATGAAGCCGGGACCGGCCACGTCGACCGAGGCGACGCCGTCGAGCTCGGTCAGCTCGCCCGCGATCTCGGTCGCGAGCTCACGCGGGTTCGTGCCGAGGCGCTTGGCGAGCTGCATGGCCGCGTTCGACGCCCAGTCGCCGTGCGCACGGTTCTTCGGACGCTCGAGGGCCACGTGGGACTCCCCGATCGTCACGGTGTCGGACGCGCCTCGTCGCTCGACGATCCCGGTCAGGATCGACAGGTACGCGGCGGAGAGTTCGGCAGGAGTCACGAGGGTCGAGTCTACCGGGACACCCAGGTGCCTCGCGGGCCGGTGCCGGTCGCCGTGCAGCATCATGTCCGGATGACCACCCGCAGCCGTGCCCGGGCGATCACCGTCGCCGCCCTCACCGTCGCCGCGTCCGCCCTCCTGTCGGGCTGCACCGGTGCCCGCGACTCGGCCCCGAGCCCCACGGCGACGCCCATCGGCACGGCCGTGCGGCAGTCCTGCGCCGACCTGCTGCCCGTCGAGGCGCTGGCCGTGTACGGGAAGACCTTCCGGCAGGACACCGACTGGCGTCCGGGCGGGGGCACGCCCGCGGCCACGATCGAGCGCCAGCGCGGGCGGGTCTGCCGCTTCGTCGCCACCGACGACCCGGGCACCACCGTCACGCTCGCGGTCGCGCACCTGCCTGAGAAGTCGCTCACGACCCTCAAGGACGCGCTGTACGAACGCGGCGGCTCCGTCCCGACCTACCGCGTCGAGGGGTACTACGCCCTCGCCGACGGGGTCGGCCGCGCGGACGCCTTCCCCGACCCGTACTGGATCACCACCGAGTCGACGCTCTTCACGGAGCCGGGCGGGGCGCAGCCCGTCGTCGACGCGGTCCGCGCCGTCCTGCAGCCGACCGCCTCGGCGAGCCCGACGGGCTGAGCCGGCCACCGCCGGACGGGAGGCGCGGCGCGATCCCGCACCGCGCCTCCCGTCCGGCGGTCCGCACGACACGGGCGCGACACGCGCTGTCGGGACCGGGTCACCGGACCTGCTACGGTTGGTGTCACCCACGAGCCCCCATAGCTCAGGGGATAGAGCACTGCCCTCCGGAGGCAGGGGCGGAGGTTCGAATCCTCCTGGGGGCACAGGAAACTCCCGCGCAGGACGAGGTGCTCGCTGCGCTCGGTCCGCGTCGCGCGATGTCGCCTGCGGCGACCTTCACCCGTCGTCGAGCCCGGCTCCTGCGTCCCGATCGGCCCGCGCGACGTGTTTCCGTGCGCGACACCCGGCGTCAGTAGGATCCGCGCGATGAGCACCGGCACCACCGACACCCAGGCGGAACTCGCCCGCGGCCAGCACGCCCCGGCACCGCGCACCCTGCTGGACGTCCTCGAGGCGACCGCGGCCGCGCACCCCGACGCCCTCGCGCTCGAGGACCCGGCCGGGACGATCGACACCGTGACGCTCCTCCGGCTCGTCCGGGAGCAGGCCGACGACCTCGCCACGCGCGGCGTCGGTCGGGGCGACCGGGTCGGTGTGCGGATCCCCTCGGGCGGCCGCGACCTGTACCTGTCGATCCTGGCCGTGCTCGCCGCCGGCGCCGCCTACGTGCCGGTCGACGCGGACGACCCCGAGGAGCGCGCCGCCCTCGTCTTCGGCGAGGCCGGCGTGGTCGGGGTGATCGGTGCCGGCGGCGTCCTGCGGCAGGACGGCACACCGGACGCGGCGCCCTCGCCGGTCGTCGACCCCGCCGCACGCGCCGAGGCCCCGACGACCGAGGACGACGCCTGGATCATCTTCACCTCCGGCTCGACGGGTGTGCCGAAGGGCGTCGCGGTGACGCACCGGTCCGCCGCCGCGTTCGTCGACGCCGAGGCACGCATGTTCCTGCAGGACGCGCCGATCGGCCCCGGCGACCGGGTGCTCGCCGGCCTCAGCGTCGCGTTCGACGCCTCGTGCGAGGAGATGTGGCTCGCGTGGGGCCACGGCGCGTGCCTCGTGCCGGCACCGCGCTCGCTCGTCCGGACCGGCGTCGACCTCGGTCCGTGGCTCATCGCGCACGGCATCACGGTCGTCTCCACTGTCCCGACGCTCGCGGCCCTGTGGCCGGACGACGCCCTCGAGCAGGTCCGCCTGGTGATCTTCGGCGGCGAGGCCTGCCCGCCCGAGCTCGCGGCCCGCATCGCCTCGCGCGACCGCGAGCTCTGGAACACGTACGGTCCGACCGAGGCCACGGTCGTCGCGTGCGGTGCCCTGATGGACGGCAGCCAGCCGGTGCGCATCGGGCTGCCGCTCGACGGCTGGGACCTGGCGGTCGTCGACGACCGGGGGCAGCGGGTGGCCCCCGGTGGCGTCGGCGAACTCGTGATCGGCGGTGTCGGCCTCGGACGCTACCTCGACCCGGCGAAGGACGCCGAGAAGTACGCCCCCTTCCCCGAGCTCGGCTGGGAGCGGGCGTACCGGAGCGGCGACCTCGTCCGGTACGACCCCGAGGGCCTGGTCTTCCAGGGTCGCGCGGACGACCAGGTCAAGCTCGGCGGCCGCCGCATCGAGCTCGGCGAGGTCGACGCGGCCCTGCAGGGCCTCGACGACGTCGCCGGCGGCGCGGCCGTCGTGCAGCGGACGCCGGCCGGCAACCAGGTCCTCGTCGGGTACGTCGCCCCGGTCGCCGGCGCGACGATCGACACGACCGCCGCGAACGCCCGACTCCGCGAGGAACTGCCGGCGGCCCTCGTGCCGCTGCTCGCCGTGGTGGAGTCGCTGCCGACCCGGACGTCCGGCAAGGTCGACCGCGCCGCGCTCCCCTGGCCGCTGCCCGGAGCCTCCGACACCGCACTGCTGCCGGACACCGTCGCGTGGATCGCCGAGCGCTGGTCGGCGATCCTCGGCGTGCCGGTGACGAGCGTCGACGACGACTTCTTCGCGCACGGCGGCGGTTCGCTGACCGCGGCGCAGCTCGTGTCCGCGATCCGCGAGCGCTTCCCCACGACGACCGTCGCCGACGTCTACGACCACCCGCGGATCGGCGCGCTGGCCGCCGCGCTCGACGACGCCGGCCCGACCGCCGCCGCACGGCGACCGGTGCGCCCGGTGCCGCCGACCACCGGGCTGCTGCTCACCCTGCTCGGCCTGCCGGTCCAGGTGCTCCGGGGACTGCGGGTGCTGACCTGGACGGCGCTCGTCGCCGCGGTGCTGCACGCGACGACCCTGCCCGTCCTGCCGGTGCTGCCGTGGTGGGCGCTCGTGGTGGCCCTGCTGCTCTTCGTGACGCCGATCGGCAAGATGGCCGTCACGGTCGTCCTCGCCCGCCTGCTGCTCGCCGGCGTGCGTCCGGGCGACCACCCCCGCGGCGGCTCCGTGCACGTGCGCGTCTGGCTCGCGGAACGCATCGCCGAGGCCGTCGACGGTCCGTCCACCGCGGGAGCGCCGTGGATCAGCTACTACGCGCGGGCGCTCGGTGCCCGGATCGGCCGCGACGTCGACCTGCACACCCTGCCGCCGGTCACCGGCATGCTCACCGTCGGCAAGCGCGCGTCGGTCGAGCCCGAGGTCGACCTCGTCGGGCACTGGGTCGACGGCGACCTGTTCCGGCTCGGCCACGTCCGGGTCGACGCGGACGCCGTCGTGCACAGCCGCTCGACGCTCCTGCCCGGGGCGCACGTCGGCGAGGGCGCCGAGGTCGAGGCCGGGTCCGCCGTCACCGGCAGGGTGCCCGACGGGGAGCGCTGGGCCGGTTCCCCCGCGGAACGCGTGGGGTCGGCGCGTCACGGCCGGGAGGCGCGTCCCCCGGCCCGTCGTCGCTGGCTCGTCGCGTACGGGGTCGCGTCGGTCGTCGTGGCCGGCCTGCCCGTCGCGGGCGTCGCGGCGGGCCTGGCGGTCGCCGTCGTGCTCGTCGGGCCGGCCGGCACGCTCGGCACCGCGGTGCTGCGCGGGCTCGCAGCCGTCCCGCTCGCGACGCTCGTCGCGGGCACGGTCTACGCGGTCCTGGTGGTCGCTGCGGTCCGGCTGCTCGCCCTCGGCCTGCACGAGGGCCGGCACCCCGTGCGGTCGCGTCCGGGCTGGCAGGCGTGGTGCACCGAGCGCGTGCTCGACGCGGCGCGCACGCTCCTGTTCCCGCTCTACGCCTCGCTGGTGACACCGCTGTGGTTGCGGGTGCTCGGTGCGCGCGTCGGACGGGACACCGAGATCTCGACGGTGCTCCTCATCCCCTCGCTGACGCAGATCGCCTCGGGCGCGTTCCTCGCCGACGACACGATGGTCGCGACGTACGAACTCGGCGGCGGCTTCGTGCGCATCGGCCGCTCCAAGGTCGGACGACGGGCGTTCCTCGGCAACTCGGGCATGACCGGGGCCGGACGCTCGGTGCCGCGCGAGGCGCTCGTCGCCGTGCTGTCCGCCGTCCCGAAGAAGGCCAAGCGCGGGTCCTCGTGGCTCGGGTCGCCCCCGGTCCGCCTGCGCCGTGCGACCACCGAGTTCGACGAGGAGCGCACCTTCCGCCCGCCGCGCCGGCTCAAGGTCGCCCGCGGGTGCTGGGAGCTCCTCCGCCTGGTCGCGCCGATGGTCTCCGCGGCGATCGCCCTCGGCGTCGCCGGTGCCCTCCTCGCGCTGTGGTCCACGGTCGGCATCGGGTGGACCGTGCTCCTCGCCGGGCCCGTGCTCATCGTCGCCGGCGCCGTCGCGGCGGCCGTGTCGACGCTCGCGAAGTGGGTGTTCGTCGGTCGCATCGAGGCACGCGAGCACCCGCTCTGGTCGTCGTTCGTGTGGCGCAACGAGGTGCAGGACACCTTCGTCGAGACGGTCGCGCGCCCGTGGTTCGCCGAGCAGGCGACCGGCACCCCGGCGCTGGCGGCGTGGCTGCGGAGCCTCGGCGCCCGCATCGGGCGCGGGACCTGGATCGAGACCTACTGGCTCCCCGAGGCAGACCTCGTGGCCATCGGCCACGGGGCGGCGGTCGCGCGCGGCACGGTCGTGCAGACGCACCTGTTCCACGACCGGGTGATGCAGCTCGACACGGTCCGGCTCGACGACGGCGCGACCCTCGGACCGCACAGCGTCGCGCTGCCGGCGGCGGGGATCGGTGCCGGTGCCACGGTCGGACCGGCGTCGCTCGTGATGCGCGGCGAGCAGGTCCCCGGGGGCACGCAGTGGGCGGGCAACCCCATCGCACCGTGGGCGTCCGCGCCGCCGGTGCCGGTCGCGGAACGCACCACCGCCGCCCAGGACGACGGCGTCGTGGCAGACTCGACGGCACCGTGAAGCCGAACCCCGACGCCGACCCGTACACCCCGCACAGCGGCGACCGGCGGTGGAGCGCCCGGCACTACGAGCTCCGCCTCGGCTACCGCGTCGCGACGAACCGCCTCGACGCCACCGCCACCGTGCACGGCCGCGCCGTCGAGCAGCTGGACCGGATCGTCCTCGACCTGCACGGGCTGCGGGTCGACCGGGTCGACGTCGACGGCACCCGCGCGACCAAGGTGTCGACGTCCACGCACAAGCTCACGGTGACGCCCGCGGAGCCGGTCGCCGCCGGGGCGGACTTCTCGGTGCACGTCCGGTACCGGGGCGCGCCGCACCCCCTGCGGAGCCCCTGGGGCCAGATCGGCTGGGAGGAACTGACCGACGGCGTCATCGTCGCCGCGCAGCCCACCGGCGCCCCGTCGTGGTTCCCCTGCAACGACCGCCCCGACGACAAGGCGACCTACCGGATCGAGATCACCGCGGAGACGGGCTACGACGTGGTCGCGAACGGCGATCTCCTCGGGCGCGAGCGCGGTCGGGCGGGCACCACCTGGACCTGGGCGGTGACCGAGCCGATGGCGACGTACCTGGCGACGGTGCAGATCGGGCGGTACCGCACGACCGCGCTCCGCCGTGCCTCCGGCGACGCGCTGCCCGACGTGACCGTGCACCACCCGGCGGACCTCGCGGCCGCCGTGCGGACGGACTTCGGGCGCGTGCCCGACATGCTCGCGCTCTACGCGGACGTCTTCGGTCCGTACCCGTTCTCGTCGTACGGCGTCGTGGTGACCGACGACGAGCTCGAGATCCCGCTCGAGGCCCACGGCCTCGCGGTGTTCGGGCGGAACCACGTCGACGGCGAGCACGGCACCGACCGGCTGATCGCGCACGAGCTCGCGCACCAGTGGTTCGGCAACTCCGTGACCGCGGCGCGCTGGCGCGACATCTGGTTGCACGAGGGCTTCGCCTGCTACGCCGAGTGGCTGTGGTCGGAGCACCGCGGGGGCGACTCCGCCGACACGCTCGCCGAGCGGTACCGCGACGGGCTGCTCGCCGGGCCGCAGGACCTCGTGGTCGCGGACCCGGGCGCGGCCGACATGTTCGACGACCGCGTCTACAAGCGCGGTGCCCTCGCGCTGCACGCGGTGCGTCGGACCTTCGGCGACACGGCGTTCACCACGGGTCTCCGCGCGATCACCGCGGAGCACCGGCACGGCGCGGTGGCGCCGACGGACGTGTTCGCGGCGTTCGCTGCGGCGGCGGGCGTGACGGAGCTCGCGGTGCGTCGCGTCACGGGTCCGTGGCTCGACGAGCCGGGCGTGCCCGCGCTGCCGACCGGCGGCTCGGCCTAGCGACGGGCGGACCCGGCCGCCGGCGTCCTCGAGGGCCGGGCAGACCCGACCGTCCGGCTGCCGGACGGAGCGGGCTGGACCTCGGCCCAGAGGGCGTCGAGGGACAGCCCGACGACCCCGGCCAGCGCGGCGATCGTCGCGAACGACGGGGTCGCGATCCGGCCGGTCTCGATCTTCCGGAGGGTCTCGGGCGAGACGCCGGCGGCGAGGGCGACGTCGAGCATCGACCGGTCCGCACGCGCCGAGCGGAGCAGCGCACCGAGCCGGCGGCCGCGTTCGAGCTCGTCGGGACTGAGCGGGAGTCGAACCATGCTCCGATGATAGTACCGGCCGGACAGTACCGGTACGATCATCCCGTGATCGAGATCCTCTCCCCCGCCGAGGTCGACCGCGCACGCCGGACCGGTGCGCTCGTCGGCACGATCCTGCAGACCCTCCGTGCGCGCACGGGCGTGGGCACGAACCTGCTCGAGATCGACCGGTGGACCCGGACGATGATCGAGGACGCCGGTGCCGAGTCCTGCTACGTCGACTACGCGCCGTCCTTCGGACGCGGGCCGTTCGGGCACCACGTCTGCACCGCCGTCAACGACGCCGTGCTCCACGGGCTCCCCCACGACCGGGACCTCGCGGACGGCGACCTGCTCACGCTCGACCTCGCGGTGTCGCTGGACGGCATCGCCGCGGACGCCGCCGTCAGCTTCGTCGTCGGCACGGCCGACCCGGCGGACACCGCGATGATCGAGACGACCGAGCGCGCCCTCTCCGCCGGCATCGCCGCGGCCCGACCGGGTGCCCGGACCGGCGACCTGTCCCACGCGATCGGCAGCGTCCTCGCTTCCGCCGGCCACCCGGTCAACACCGAGTTCGGCGGCCACGGCATCGGGTCGACGATGCACCAGGACCCGCACGTGTCGAACGCCGGACGACCGGGCCGCGGCTACACCCTGCGCCCGGGGCTGCTCCTCGCGCTGGAGCCGTGGGTGATGGCGGACACCGACGAGCTCGTCACCGACCCGGACGGCTGGACCCTCCGGAGCGCCACGGGGGCCCGCACCGCCCACACCGAGCACACGATCGCGATCACCGAGGACGGCGCCGAGGTGCTCACCCGACCGGGGGTGTGACGCGGTCCTCGACCTCGACCGGCAGCCCGCCGGCCGCCACCGCGAGCACGGTGCCCGGAGCGGGCCACAGCACGGTGACCGGCTGCACGCGCCCCGCGAAGCGTGCGACCGAGCGCTCGAGGTCGACCGCCACCGCGGTGGGGTCGACACGCAGGCCCCGGCCGTCCCGCTTCAGCACGGCCTCCTTCACGGCCCAGGCAGCGGCTCGGTCGGCGTCCCCGCCGAGCCCTCGTCGTTCGGCCGGCCCGAAGGCGTCCAGCGGCGCGGCCGCGACACGGGCGACCTGCTCGAGGTCGATGCCGAGCGCCACGTCGGTGACGGCGGTTCCGCGGACGACGGCGAGGGCGGTCGCGCCGCCCGTCCGCGCGGTGCTCACGGGCACGGCGCGTCCGGCGGCGGTGGCCCAGGGTCGGCCGTGGTCGGTCGACCCGCAGTGCGGACAGACGCGCCCCGCGTGCACGGCGGCCACGTCGACGGCCGCAGCGGACGCGACGGCGGCGAGCAGGGCCTCCCGGTCGTCGCCGGACGGGACGATCGTCACCAGGACGGCGGGGGTCGGACGGGCCACGCGGCGAGCGTAGCGGGCGGCCCCGCCGCCGGCGGTCAGGCGTGCGTCAGTGCGATCAGCGCGACGTTCATGGTGCTGTAGGCGCCCTCGGACCGGGTGGCCTGGCGGACGCGACCCCGCAGGACCTCGTAGCGGCCGTCCTGCTCCCGGACGAACCCAATGACGCCGCTCGCCGGCGTCGAGACGCGGTGGTAGCCGTCCTCCAGTGGGACGACCTCTGTGCTCGTCGTGCGCTCCATGGTGCTTCCTTCCGCTCGTCGTCGAACGATGGCCTCCACCATACCCCGGTCCGGGGTACAAGCCCTCCACAAGTCGCCCATCACCGGGGGTTCTCGGAGCATCCACCCGTTGTGTGCGTCGCCTGGATAGCATCGGGGCCACGGCTCCCCCGCGGGGCCGCACCGAGGGTGCCGACGGCGCCCCCGCCGACGGACGGAGGACGGATGCGAGCGGTCCACGACGGATCGAGCACGGACGACACCGGAGCGGACCGGTCACCCCGGCGACCGAGGCCGCGCGCTCGGGGCGGGCGGGCCGCACGGCTCGCCGCCCGCCTCGGGAGCCTGCTCCTCGCCGCCGGACTCGTGCTCGCACCCGCCGCAGCCGCGCACGCCACCGACCCGGTCGACCTGGGCGGTGCGTACGTCGTCGACGAGGCCGGCGTGCTCAGCAGCAGCCAGCGGAGCGAGGTCGAGCGGGCCGTCTCCGACCTGTACGACCGCACGCAGACGCAGCTCTACGTGGTCTACGTCCCGACCTTCACGAACCCGAGCGACCACACCGCCTGGGGCGACGCCCTCATGGAGCGCAACCAGATCGACTCGGACGCCATCGTCCTGTCCGTGGCGGTCGACGACCGGATCGCGGACATCCAGCAGACGAACGAGACCGCGCTGTCCCGCGGGGACGTCGAGTCGGCGTACCAGGACGACGCCGTCCCGCAGCTGCGGAACGGCGACTGGGCGGGGGCCGCGGTGGCCCTCGTCGACGGACTCGTGCAGACCCAGGCACCGGCGGACCTCACGTGGCTCTGGGTCCTGCTCCTCGTGGTCGTCGTCGGTCTCGTGGTCGTCGTGCTGGTCGTCCGCACCCGCAACAAGCGCCGGGCGGCCGAGGCCGAGCGGGCGCAACAGGCCTCGCTCGCCGGGCTCGAGCGGAAGGCCGGCGGCGCACTCGTGACGATCGACGACGAGCTCCGCACGGCCGAGCAGGAGGTCGGGTTCGCCAGCGCGCAGTTCGGCGAGGACGCCGCGAAGCCCTTCGCCGAAGCGGTGGCCGCCGCGAAGCGCTCGGTGCGGCAGGCCTTCTCGTACCAGCAGCAGCTCGACGACGAGGTGCCGGACTCCCCGCAGCAGCGGGCGCAGTGGGCGAACGACATCATCGCGATCTGCGAGCGGGCGCACGCGTCGATCGAGGAGCAGACCGAGGCGTTCGACCGGCTCCGCGCGCTCGAGGACGGCGTGGAGGACGCCGCGACGGCGCTCGCGTCGGCGGTGGCCGCGGCGCCGGCCGACCTCGACGCGGCCCGTCGCGCACTCGAACGGGTCCGTGGGCAGTACACCGGCAGGACCCTCGCCACGGTCTCCGACAACGTCGCCCAGGCGGACCAGGTGCTCGGCTTCGCCACCGAACGTTCGCAGGCGGCGACCGCGGCCATCGCCGCGGGCGACAAGGGCGAGGCGGTGATCGCGGTCCGGGACGCCCAGCACGCCCTCGCGCAGGTGCAGCAGCTGACCACCAGCGCGACCGGAGCGGAGCGCACCTTCTCCGAGGCGTCGGCGCGGGCCGAGGCGATGCGCGTCGACATCGAGGGCGACGTCGCGGCGGCGCGTGCGATGCGCTCGGCCGACCCGGCGCTGGCGGGAGCCGTGACCCGCGCCGACACCGTGCTGCGGCAGGGCCTCGACCCGCGCGACCCGATCGCCGCGGTCGACGTCCTGACGCGGGCGAACACGGACATCGACGCCGCGCTGGCCGCGGCACGCGGTGCGCAGGAGCAGCGCCAGCGGGCGCAGCGGGCCCTCGACGACGCCCTGCGCGACGCCAGAGCGCGCATCAGCCAGGCGCGGGACTTCATCTCGGTCCGACGGGGCGGTGTCGGGACGACCGCGCGGACCCGGCTGTCCGAGGCAGAACGGGCACTCGACGACGCGGTGGACCTCGCGACGACCGATCCGGCCAGTGCCGTCCAGGCAGCGCGTGCCGCGGAGCAGTACGCGGCGGCGGCGATGGACGCGGCGAACGACGACATGGGCGGGTGGCCCGGCCAGGGCGGGGGCGGCGGCAACGGCGCACAGCTCGGCGGACTGGTCACCGGCATCGTGCTCGGTGGCCTGCTCGGTGGCCGCGGCGGCAGCTTCGGCGGCGGGTCCTTCGGCGGGGGCGGCTTCGGCGGCGGGGGCTTCGGCGGCGGCGGGGGCGGCTTCAGCGGCGGAGACGGCGGCGGTGGCGGGGGCTTCTCGGGCGGCGGCCGCTTCTGAACCCCGTCCCACCGACCGCCGCGGCCTGACCCGGCCAGCGGCGCAGCACGACCGAACCAGCACCACAACGGACCTTCCACGAAAGGGAAAGCAATGGCAAAGCAGACCATCTTCGGCCGGATCTCCTCGCTCATCCGGGCGAACGTGAACCAGATCATCGACGACGCCGAGGACCCGCAGAAGATGCTGGACCAGCTCGTGCGCGACTACTCGAACAACATCGCGGACGCCAAGACCGCGATCGCGCAGACGATCGGCAACCTCCGCCTGCTCGAGCAGGACCACGAGGAGGACAAGCGCGCCGCGACCGAGTGGGGGCAGAAGGCCGCGAACGCCTCCGCCGCTGCCGACAAGTACCGCGCGGAGGGCAAGACGGCGGACGCCGACAAGTTCGACAACCTCGCGAAGATCGCCATCGGCAAGCAGCTCGCCGCCGAGCAGGAGGTCAAGGACAACGAGGGACCGCTCGCCACGCAGAACGAGCAGGTCGAGAAGCTGAAGTCCGGGCTCGCGGGCATGGAGCAGAAGCTCGAGCAGCTCAAGGCCAAGCGCGACACCCTCGTCGCACGGCAGAAGACCGCCGAGGCGCAGTCGAAGGTGAACGACGCCATCGGCAACATCGACATCACCGACCCGACGAGCGACCTGAACCGCTTCGAGGAGAAGGTCCGTCGCGAGGAGGCGAAGGTGCTCGGCCAGCAGGAACTGCAGGCGTCGAGCCTCGACGCGCAGTTCGAGAGCCTCGAGGACGTCGGCCGTGACGCCGAGGTCGAAGCCCGGCTCGCCGCGCTGAAGAACGGCGGATCCAGCTCGATCTGAGCCGGTTCCCCGGACGACGCCGGACCGTGCTGACAGACTGAGACGATGCAGTTCCTCGTCGTCGGTCAGTGGCAGGGTTCGGCGTCGTCGCGCGCGATGCGCCTCGGCGACGGAGCGCAGGCCATCGCAGCCGATCTCCCCCGTGCCGCCACCACCGTCGTCGACGTCCCCGCCGGTGCCGGGGACCGCCTCGAGACCGCCGTCGCCCGCTACACGGCGGTCCGCGCGGTCGCCGAACGCGTCGCGGAGGAGGCGGGTGTCGCGAGCGAGCCCGTCCTCGTCGTCGGCGGCGACGGATCGAGCGTGCTCGGCGCCACCGTGCTCGTCCGACCGGGCACCGCATTCGTCCGCATCGCGGGCTCCAGCGGGTACCGGTCGCTGAACCGCGCGCAGCCGGTGGCGGCGGAGACCGCCGTGCTCCGGCTGCTCGTCGACCGGTCGGACGAGCTGTTCCCCGACCTGCCGACCGTCGACCCGGCGGCCGTCGTCGTCGCCGGCATCCGTGGGACGGACGACGCCGAGCTCGCCGCGCTCGACCGCATCGGCATCACCCACCTCGACGTGGACGCGGCCACCCCGGACGCGGTCGCGGCGGCCGTGGACGCCACCGGTGCCGAGGGGGTCTTCGTCCACGTCGACCTCGACGTCCTCGACCCGGCGGAGGTGGACGGGCTGCTCGAGCCGGTGCCCTTCGGCCTCGATGCCGCCGGGCTCGTGGAGCGCATCCAGGCGGCCACGCGCGGTCGCCGGTTGGTCGGTGCGGCCCTGACCGGGTTCGCGCCGGTCGACCCGGACCGCGCGGTCGACGACCTCGGCGTGATCCTCCGCGCGGTCGGCGCCCTGACGACGGCGTCACGCGCGGCCTGACCGGTCCCCGCGTCCGGCGCGCACCGACCGGTCCCCGCGGCACGCACTGACCGGTCCCCGCGTCCGGCACGCCGGTCCCCGCGTCGCACCCGGCCGATGCACCGTCGCCCCGCGTACGTTCGGGAGCATGACGGACTACGACCTCATCGTGATCGGAGCCGGCGCTGTCGGCGAGAACGTGGCGGACTACGCCCACAAGCGCGGCCTGTCGGTCGCCGTGGTCGAGGCCGAACTGGTCGGCGGCGAGTGCTCCTACTGGGCGTGCATGCCGTCGAAGGCCCTGCTCCGCAGTGGGCACGCGGTCGCCGCGGCGAAGCGCGTGGACGGAGCCGCCCAGGCGGTCACCGGACACGTCGACGCCGCGAAGGTGCTCGCCCGTCGCAACTCGTTCACCTCCGACTACCAGGACGACAGCCAGGTCGCGTGGCTCGAGTCCTCCGACATCGCCCTCATCCGCGGCCACGCCCGCATCACCGGCGAGAAGACCATCGAGGTCGGCGGCGAGACGCACACCGCACGCGCCGCCGTCGCGGTCGTCACCGGTTCGCTCCACCAGCTGCCGGACGTCCCGGGGCTCGCCGACGCACAGCCGTGGGGAACCCGCGAGGGCACCAGCGCCCAGGAGGTCCCGGAGAGCCTGCTCGTCATCGGCGGCGGCGTCGCCGGCTCAGAGCTCGCGACCGCGTGGGCCTCGCTCGGCTCGAAGGTCACCCTGGTCGCCCGACACGGTCTGCTCGGCGGCATGGAGCCCTTCGCCGGTGAACTCGTCGCCGACGCGATGCGCGAGCTCGGCATCGACGTGCGCACCGGCGTCAGCCCGACGCGTGTCGACCGCGACGAGCACGGCCTCGTGACCACGACGCTCGACGACGGCACCACGGTGGTCACGAGCGAGGTGCTCGCCGCGACCGGCCGCAAGGCCCACACCGCCGACCTCGGCCTCGAGACGGTCGGACTGACCGCCGGCGACTGGCTCGAGGTCGACGACACCATGCTCGTGCAGGGCACCGACTGGCTCTACGCGGTCGGCGACGTCAACCACCGCGCGCTCCTCACCCACCAGGGCAAGTACCAGGCGCGCGCCGCCGGCGAGGCGATCGCCGCCCGCGCCCAGGGCCGTCCCGTGCACGCCGAGCCGTGGGGCGCCCACGTCGCGACCGCCGACCACGCCGCCGTGCCGCAGGTGACGTTCACCGACCCCGAGGTCGCGAGCATCGGTCTGACCGAGGACGCGGCCCGGAAGCAGGGGGTGAACGTCCGCGCCGTCGAGTACGACCTCGGTGCCGTCGCGGGCTCCGCGCTGCAGGCGGACGGCTACACCGGCCGGGCGAAGATGGTCGTCGACGAGGACCGCGGCGTCGTCGTCGGCGTGACCTTCGTCGGACAGGACGTGGCCGAGATGCTGCACGCCGCCACGGTCGCCGTCGTCGGCGAGGTGCCGATCGACCGCCTCTGGCACGCCGTGCCGGCCTACCCGACCATGAACGAGGTCTGGCTGCGCCTGCTCGAGACCTACGGCCGCCCGGAGTAGGGGTGCGCAACCCGTTCCTCGACTCCCCCGCGTCCCGCGCCGGGTGGTTGTTCGCGACGGCCGTCGGGCTCGCGGTCGGCGTGCCGCTCTCGACCGGCCGCGTCCGGGTCGAGGACGGGTTGGTCGTCTGCACGGGCCTGCCGCGCTGGGTCTTCCGGCGCGGCGGCACGTGCGTCGGCTCCGTGTACCTGACGCGCGACAACGACGGACCGCGGGTGCTCCGCCACGAGCGCGTGCACGTGGCGCAGTGGCGGCGCTACGGCATGCTCATGCCGCTGCTGTACGCCGTCGCCGGACGGGACCCGCTGCGCAACCGCTTCGAGGTCGAGGCCGGCCTGGAGGACGGCGGCTACCGCTGACCTTCCGGTCCCGACCGCACCGAGCGGGCCGGAACTGAGCGGGCAGGTTCCGTCACGCCCGGTGCGCAGCACCGACCGGAACCCCCCACTCGGCAGACGTGAGCGGCAGGTCCTGCCCACTCGCGAGCAGCCCGCGGCTGCGCGGCGACCTCAGGCCGCGCGACGCCGCGGCACCACGAGGGGCGTGCCGGTCTCCGGGTCGGGGACGACCACGCACGGCAGCCCGAAGACGTCCTCGACCAGCTCGGACGTCAGGACCGCCGCCGGGGTCCCCTGCGCGACGATCGCCCCGTCGCGCATCGCCACCAGGTGCGTCGCGTACCGCGCGGCCTGGTTGAGGTCGTGCAGCACCGCGACGACGGTCCGTCCCGCGGCGTGCAGGGCCGAGGCGAGCTCGAGCACGTCGTACTGGTGGGCGATGTCGAGGAACGTCGTCGGTTCGTCGAGCAGGACGATGTCGGTCTCCTGCGCCAGCACCATGGCGATCCAGACCCGCTGCCGCTGTCCGCCGGAGAGCTCCCCCACGCTGCGGTCGGCGAGTGCGACCGTGTCGGTCTGCTCGAGGGCGGCCTGCACCGCGCGGCGGTCGGACCCGGACGACGGGTGCAGCAGGTCCTGGTGCGGGAAGCGCCCGCGGGACACGAGGTCGCGGACGGTGATGCCCTCGGGTGCGATCGGCGTCTGCGGGAGCATGCCGACCCGGCGCGCGACGGCCTTCGGGCGGTAGGAGGTGATGGGGGCGCCGTCGAGGAACACCGTGCCCGCGCTCGGGGTGAGGGTGCGGGCGAAGGCCTTGAGGAGCGTCGACTTGCCGCAGGCGTTCGGTCCGACGATGACGGTCAGCTCGCCGTCCGGCACGTCCACGTCGAGCGCGGAGACCACGACGCGGTCGTCGTACGCGAGCGTCAGGCCACGGACGCCGAGCGCCGTCGTCGGGAGCGGTGGCAGATCGGTGTTCAGTGCTCGGCCTTGCCGTGCCGCCAGTACCCCATGAACGCGACCTGCTCCCGGTCGAGCCCGACCCCGCGCACCAGGTGCCGACGGAGCTCCTTGACGCAGCCGGCCTCGCCCGCGATCCAGGCGTACACGGGCCGCTCGTCGACGGGCGCCGGCACGTCCCAGAGCACCTGCTCGTCCACGTCCACCTCGGAGAGCTCGACGCCGGACGGGTCGACGGCACCGGGGGCGGACGCGCCGACCACGACGTCCGAGGCCCACGCCTGCACCTGGTCGGTCATCCGGACGCCGTGCGAGGCACCGTTCCGGGCGATCCACCGGACCTCGACCCCGGCGGGCGCGGTCACGGGCAGCCGGTCGGCGTCGGTGGGGACCTCGATGAAGACGTGCCCGACCGCGGTGACGTCGAGCGCCTCGAGGATCGCGCAGATGGCCGGTGCGGCCGTCTCGTCGCCGGCGAGCAGGATGCGGGTGGCGCTGCCCGGCGCGAACTCGGCGGCGCCGCTCGGCAGCTCGGCGGGCGACGACGGCACGGCCGGCCCGACGATGCGCAGCTCGTCGCCGACGCGGCACGACGAGACCCAGCGCGACGCCGGGCCGGTGTCGCCGTGGGCGACGAAGTCGATGTCGAGCTCGTGAGCGTCGGGGCGGAACGACCGCACGGTGTAGGTCCGCAGCGGGTTGCGCTCCGCGTCCGGTAGGGCACGCCAGGCGCCGTACCAGTCGTCGCCGTCGG
This sequence comes from Curtobacterium sp. ME26, assembly GCF_903970945.1. NCBI lineage: Bacteria > Bacillati > Actinomycetota > Actinomycetes > Micrococcales > Microbacteriaceae > Curtobacterium > Curtobacterium sp. ME26. The sequence continues at coordinate 10,983 of NZ_CAJCKG010000039.1, read as the reverse complement.
GCAGGTCGGTGAACCCGTGCCCGGGGATCGGCAGGACGAGCTTGATCCGCTGGTCGAGCCCGACCGCCGAGAAGTCGGCGAGGGCGTCACCGGTGAGCGTCACCCGGACGAACGAGGGGGTGAGCGCGGTGACGGCCGCCACGCGGACGGAGAAGACGCGGTACCGGGCTGCCACGAGAACGAGTATGGCATGCCTCACCTAACCCTTCCAGGGTGGAACGGGGTACCGCCCCCGGGTGCGAGGATCGGAACCGTGCACGAACCCGACGACGAATTCGCGGACCTGGCCGCGCTCGCAGCGGCGAGCGGCGTGGCGGAGCCGCTGCGCGCCTCCCGGCAGGTGGTCCGGACCGACGACGGTCGCGAGACCGCCGCGATCCGGTGGGACACGGCGGACGGACGGGAGGCGCGGATCACCTACCTGCACGGGCTCGGCATCGACGCGCACAGCTTCGACCAGACCGCGATCGCGGTCGGCGAGCCGGCGGTCGCCCTCGACCTGCCCGGGCACGGCGGGTCGTCGTGGCGGGACGACGCGGACTACGGTGCCACCGCGACGGCACCGCAGGTGCTGGCCGCGCTCGACGCGCTCGGGGTGCCGCCCGGCGTCGTCGTCGGGCACTCACTCGGTGCGATCCTCGCGGCACGGCTCGCGGCGACGGCGCCCGAGCGGGTGACGGGCCTCGTGCTCGTCGACATGTCGCCCGACTTCGCGCAGCGGGCGGTCGACCGGATCGCCCGGGCGCTCGAGGACGAGACCCCGTTCGCCTCGCTCGACGAGGTGGTCGACCGCGCGGTCGAGGCACGCGTCGGCGACGACCGGGCGGTGCTCCTGCGCGAGGCGCGGCACACCACGCGGCTCGGCGAGGACGGCCGGCTCGTGCGGCGGCACCACTTCCCGCACCTGGCCGGCCGGACCGCGTCGGTCGGCCGGTTCGCCGACGCGTGGCCGGACCTCGAGGCCCTGGACGTCCCGCTGCTGCTCGTCCGCGGCGACCGCGGGTACGTCTCACCGAAGCTGCACACCGGGTTCACGGAGCGGCTGCCGGACGCGGAGGTCGTCACCGTCACGGCCCGGCACGCCGTGCAGAACCAGGCACCCCTCGAACTGGCGGCGGCGATCCGGGCATGGGGCGAGCGGCACGGGGTGTTGCAGCCGGTGACGTCGCTGCGGCCCGACGGATCGTCGCTCCTGGATGGGTCGATGCACCCGGACGGGTTGTTGCACCCCGTACAGGAACCGTCGCCGGACACCCCCGAGCGCCGGTAACCTCGTGCGAGCGCGACGCGACGACCGTCGACGGCACGCGCCCGGAAGGAACCCACACACCCCATGAGTCCGCTCCTCCCCCGCACCGGGACCCGCACCAGGACCCGCACCAAGACCCGCACCGGGACCCGCTCGGCACGTCTCGCCCTGGCCGCCACCGCGGTCGCCGTCGTGTCGGCCCTGACGCTCACCGCCTGCTCGGGCTCCTCGGACGACCGCGGCGGCGCCGACGCCACCGTGCGCGTCGGGCTCGTGCTCGAGCCGACCAGCCTCGACATCCGCAAGCAGTCCGGGGCGGCACTCGACCAGGTGCTCATCGACAACGTCTACCAGGGCCTGGTCGGCCGGACGGCGGACGGGGAGATCCGCGACGTGCTCGCATCGCGGCACGAGGTCTCCGCCGACGGCAGGACCTACACGTTCACGCTGCGCAAGGGCACGACCTTCCAGGACGGCAAGCCCGTCACCGCCGCCGACGTCGTCTGGTCGCTGCAGCAGGTCAAGGACGACGCCGGCTACGTCGACTCGGCGAAGCTCGCCGGGGTCACCTCGATCAGCTCGCCGTCGGACGGCGTCGTCGAACTGCGCCTGGCGAAGCCCGACTCCGACCTGCTCTTCACCCTGACCGGTCGCGCGGGCCTGGTGCTCGAGCAGGCCGCGCGGAACGACCTGTCCGACAGCGCGAACGGCACCGGACCGTTCGAGGTGTCCTCGTGGAAGCAGGGCGACTCGCTGACCTTCAGCCGCAACGACGACTACTGGGGCACCGAGCCGAAGGTCGCGAAGATCGTGTTCCGGTACATCACGGACCCGTCGACGGCCGTGAACGCGATGGCGAACGGCGACCTCGACGTGCTCAACCCCGTCGACGGCACGCTGCAGGGCCAGCTGCAGGGCAACCCGGACATCGCGCTCCACCGCGGCAGGACGACCGACAAGTACACGCTCGCGTTCAACGACGCCCGGGCACCGTTCACCGACGTGCGGGTGCGGAAGGCCATCCGGCAGGCGATCGACCCGAAGGCGCTCATCAAGGCAGTCGGCGGCACGGGCGTCGAGCAGGGCGGCCCGATCCCCGAGCTCGACCCGGGCTACGAGGACCTCACCGCGATCGACGCGTACGACCCGGCCAACGCGAAGAAGCTCCTCGCCGAGGCGGGGAAGCCCGACCTCGACCTGACGCTCACCTACGCGAACGTCTACCCGGCGACGATCGGCGACGTGCTCAAGTCGCAGCTCGCCGACGTCGGCATCACGCTGAAGGTCGAGCGCGTCGACTTCGCCACGTGGCTGTCGCAGGTCTTCCAGGACAAGGACTTCCAGCTGTCGATGGTCGACCACGTCGAGGCCCGGGACTTCGGCAACTGGGCGAACCCGGACTACTACTTCGGCTACGACAACGCGGAGGTGCGGGCGCTGTACGCCGAGTCGCTCGCCGCGACCTCGGATACCGCGAAGGTCGAGGCGCTCCGCAAGGCCGCCCGCATCGTCAGCGAGGACGCCGCCGGCGAGTGGCTGTACACCGCGACGGAGATCACGGCCGTGCGCAAGGGCGTCACCGGGTTCCCGGTCGACGGCGGGAACTCGCGACTCGACCTGTCGAAGCTGGCGCTCGGGTGAGCCCGGCTCCACGGGACGGGGCGCCGTTCCCCGTAGCATCGGGGACGTGACCCGGTTCCTCGTCGGGCGACTGCTCCTGCTCGTCGTCGGCCTGCTCGTCGCGAGCATCATCGTGTTCGCGACGCTGCGCGTGCTGCCCGGCGACGTCGCGCAGGTCGTCGCCGGCACCGAGTCGACGCCCGCGCAGGTGGAGCAGCTCCGGCAGCAGCTCGGCCTCGACCGTCCGGTCGTCCTGCAGTACCTCGACTGGATCGGCGGGGTCCTGCGCGGCGACCTCGGACGCTCCCTGGTGACCAACGGCGCCGTCGGCCCGGAGATCGCGCAGAAGCTCGCCGTGACCCTGCCGCTCGCAGGCATGTCGCTCGTGGCGGCGCTCGTGATCGGGGTGCCGCTCGGTGTGCTCGCCGCGGTGCTCCGGCGTCGCGCGGGCGGTGCCGTGATCGGCTTCCTCGCGCAGGCCGTCGCCGCGGTGCCGGTCGTCTGGGCCGGCATGCTCCTCATCGCCCTCTTCGCGGTGACGCTGCACTGGCTGCCGACGCAGGGCTTCCCGCTCGACGGGTGGGACGAACCCGGACGGGCGTTCTCCTCGCTCGTGTTGCCGGCGCTGACGATCGGCGCCGTCGAGGGTGCGGTGATCCTGCGCTTCACCCGCTCGGCGACACTGTCCGTGCTCGACGCCGACCACGTCCGCACCGCCGCGGCCGTCGGGCTCACCCGCACGCAGGCGCTGCTCCGGCACGGCCTGCCGTCGGTGGCGCTCACCGTGCTGGCCGTGCTCGGCGTGCAGATCGCCGGGCTCCTCGTCGGCGCGGTCGTCGTCGAGCAGCTGTTCTCGCTCCCCGGCGTCGGCCGCATGCTCGTGACCGACGTCGGCCGTCGGGACGTCACGAAGGTGCAGTCGGAGCTCCTCGTCCTCACCGGCCTGGTGCTGCTCGTCGGCTTCGCGGTCGACGTCGTGCACCGCGCACTCGACCCGCGGCAGCGGGAGGTGGGCGAGTGATCCGCCGCCTGCTCGCCCGGCCGACGGGGTGCTTCGCCGTGGTCGTCCTCGGGCTGCTCGTCGTGCTGGCCGTCGTGTCGCTGTTCTGGACCCCGCAGGACCCATTCCGCGCAGACCCGTTCCGGCAGTGGGCCGCGCCGGGTCCGGCGCACTGGTTCGGCACCGACGCCGCGGGCCGGGACATCGCGAGCTACCTGCTCGCCGGCACCCGCACGACCGTGCTCGTCGCACTCGGGTCCGGGGTCGTCGCGAGCGTCGTCGGGATCGTCCTCACCGCGGTCGGCTCGCTGACCACGCGGTGGGTGCGCGAGGGCACGGCCGTGCTCCTCGACATCCTCGTCGCGTTCCCGACGCTCCTCACCGCGATGCTCCTGACCGCGGTGTTCGGCGGCTCCCTCGGCGTCGTCGTCGTCAGCGTCGGCCTGTCCTTCGGTGTCTCGATCGCCCGCGTCACCCGCGGGGAGATCCGCCGCATCGCCCGGAGCGACTACGTCGTGGCCGCCCGGGCGTCCGGGGTCGGTCCGCTCGGCGTGCTCACCCGGCACCTCGTACCGAACGCGGCGCCTCTGTTCACGGTGCAGCTGTCGCTCGCGATGGCGACCGCGGTCCTCGCCGAGGCCGGGCTGTCGTACCTCGGGTACGGCGCCGGGTCGGACACCGCCTCGTGGGGCAACCTGCTCGCCGACCTCCAGACCTACATCGGCGTGCACCCCTGGAGCGCCACCTGGCCGGGCGCCGCGATCGCCCTCGTCGTCGCCGCCCTGTCGCTGCTCGGCGACGCGGTGCGCGACGCGACGGACCCGCGCCTCACCACCGGGGACCGCGCGCCGAGCAGCACGACGACCACCCCGGGGGTGACGGCATGACCGACGCGACCACCCACCGGACCGAGCGCGACGGACTCGAGGTGCGCGGGCTGACGGTCCGCATCGCGGGGCGGACGGTCCTCGACGACGTCACGTTCACCGTGCCTCCCGGCCGACGCGTCGGCGTCATCGGCGCCTCCGGGTCCGGCAAGTCCATGACCTCGCTCGCCCTGATGGGGCTCGAGCCCACCGGGGCGGAGGTCACCGGCAGCATCCGCCTCGACGGCACCGAGCTCGTCGGCCTGCGCGACCGCGAGCGCGCACGGCACCGCGGTTCCGGGATCGGCATGGTGTTCCAGGAACCGGGCACGGCGCTCGACCCCCTCCGCCGCGTGGGTGCGCAGGTCGCCGAACCCCTCCGGCTGCACCGCGGCCTGGACCGTCGTGCGGCGGCCACGGCGGCCGTCGCCCTCGCGGACGCCGTCGGGCTGCCCGATCCGGCCTCGCTCCTGCGCCAGTACCCGCACCAGCTGTCCGGCGGGCAGCGGCAGCGGATCTGCATCGCGATGGCGATGGCCGGCTCCCCCGCCTACCTGGTGGCGGACGAACCCACGACCGCCCTCGACGTGACCACCGAGGCGCGCATCCTCGAGCTGTTCGCGCGGCTCTCGACCGACCGCGGCACCGGCATGCTCTTCGTGACACACGACCTGGCGGTGCTCGCGCGGATCGCGGACCAGGCCGTCGTGCTCGACCACGGACGGGTCGTCGAGCAGGGTTCCGTCCGTGCGCTCCTCGACGCCCCACGACACCCGGCGTCGGCCGCCCTCGTCGACGCCGCCCGTGCCACCGCGCGACTGACCGGAGGCTCCGCATGACCGACGCGCTGCGCGCCAGCGGGCTCCACCGCACCTACCGCCTGCCGCGCCGGGGTCCGTTCGAGCCCGGACCGGTGCGCACCGCGGTGGACGGCGTCGACCTGACGGTCGCCACCGGGTCGCGGCTGGGGATCGTCGGCGAGTCCGGGTCGGGCAAGTCGACGCTGGTGCGCCTGCTCGCCGGCCTGGAGGCGCCCACCACCGGCACCGTGACGGCCGGCGGTCGTCCGGTGGTCGCCTCGGCCTCCGCGCGCACCATGCGCTGGTTCCGTCGCGAGACCGGGACCGTGTTCCAGGACCCGTACGCCTCGCTCGACCCGCGGATGCGCGTCGGGGCGATCGTCGGCGAGCCGCTGCGGGCGCTCCGGGTGCCGGGACAGCACGCCGACCTCGTGCGCGACGTGCTCGAGCGGGTCGACCTGCCCGCCGACGCCGTCGACCGGTACCCGCACGAGTTCTCCGGTGGGCAGCGGCAGCGGATCGCCATCGCGCGGGCGGTCGTGCACGGGCCGCGGGTCCTGTTCGGCGACGAGCCGATGAGCGCCCTCGACGTGGTGGTCCGTGCACGCGTGATCGACCTCTTCCGGTCGCTCGCCGACGACCTCGGGCTGACGCTCGTGCTCGTGTCGCACGACATCGGCGTGGTGCAGCGGCTGTGCGACACCGTCGCGGTGCTGTCGGCCGGGAGGATCGTCGAGCAGGGACCGGTGTCGCTCCTCGACGACCCGCAGCACGCGGTGACGCGGGCGCTCGTGGCGGCGGCGCCGACGCTGCCGTAGGCGCGCCGGGCCCTGCGTCGCTGGGCCCGGTCCGCCCCGGCGGCGGTCGGTCGGCCGGCGCGCGGCCTGCGACGTTGCGCGTGTCGATCGACACGCGTCACGTCGCAGACGCCGCACCTCAGGCCCGCGTCACCACTGCGGCGGGTGGCGCCGCTGCCAGCGCAGCCGGCGTTCGAGCTGGGCGCCGATCGCGAGCAGGACGCGCTCACCGCCCGGTCGCCCGACGAGCTGCACGCCCATCGGCAGCCCGGCACCGTCGGGGTGCCCCTCCTCGGTGACGCCGACGGGCAGCGTGATCGCGGGCAACCCCGACACGTTCGCCATCGACGTCCACGGCGAGTACGCGCACTGCCGCCGGAAGTCCTCCTCCGGGTCGTCGCCGTACCAGCCGAGCGGCCGCGGGGTCAGCGCCAGGGTCGGCGTGAGCACGGCGCCGAAGGGGTCGAAGGCCCGGATCAGGCCGGCCGAGAACGTGTCGAGGGTCGCCGTCGCGTCGAGCACCCGCTCGGCGGTCAGCCGTCCGGCACGTTCGACGAGCCACGCCACGAGCGGGGTCAGCTCGGACCGGTCGAGGCCCGGCACGCGCAGCAGGCCGGCGGCACTCGACTCCCAGGCCGTGCGGAAGGCGTCGGCGTACGGCAGCCGGGGCATCGCCACTTCCTCCACCCCGTGCCCGACCTCGCCGAGCACCCGCACGGCGGTCGCCACCGCGGCCCGGGCTGCCGGGTCGACCACGACGTCGACGGACTCGTCCCACGGCGACCCCTCGAGCACCCCGACGACGAACCGGCCCTCGCCCCGGACGGCGGCGGCCGTGAACGGTCCCTCGCCGACCTCGGGGGTGACGAGCGCGTACGGCGACGGCTCCGGCAGCCCGGTCGGCGCCACGAGGCCGTCGAGGAGCATCCCGGCGTCGGCCACGTTCCGCGTGATCGGTCCGGCGACGCTCAGCCCACCGACCCCGGAACGCCCGGGCATCGACGGCACCCGCCCCCGGCTCGGCTTGAGCCCGACGAGTCCGGTGGCGGCGGCGGGGATGCGCACCGAGCCCCCGCCGTCGGTGCCGACCGCCGCGGGCAGGAGTCCGGCCGCGACGGCCACCGCCGTGCCGCTCGACGACCCGCCCGGCGCCCGTTCCGTGTCGTACGGGTTGCGGGTCGTGCCGAACCGGGTCTCGGACGACGAGGACATGCCGAACTCCGGCGACGTCGTCTTGCCGAGGCTCACGGTCCCCGCCGCGGCGAGCGCCGCCACCAGCGGATGGTCGACGGTCGCGGGCGTCACCGGCAGCGCGGTCGAGCCGTGCCGTGTCGGGACCCCGGCCCGGTCGTACAGGTCCTTGTCCGCGGTGGGCAGGCCCCACAGCGATCGGGAGGTCGGTACGAGCGACCCGAGCCGTTCCGCCCGCTCACGCGCGGCGACGGCGGTGACGGTGACGAACGCCCCGAGGGACGGGTCCAGCCGCTCGATCCGGGCGAGGTAGTGCTCGGTCACCTCGAGCGCCGTCGCGTCCCCCCGGCGGATCCAGTCCCAGAGTTCCTGTGCGGCGAGGTGGTGGAGTTCGAACACGGTCCCCGAGCCTAGGCGGACGCCGGTGCGTCGAGGTGCGCGGCGAGGACGTCCCGCACGGTGGTCCAGCGGTGCGGCCCGTAGCGGTCGTTCGCCACGTGGTGCAGCTCGGCCTCGCCGCTGAACATGCTGACGAAGTACTGCATCCCCTGCCACGCGGGGAACGGTTCCTCGTCCCCGGCGCTCGACAGCCGTCGGCCGATGCGTGCCATGCCGGAGAGGGTGCTCGCGGTCCCGGCCCACTGCGTCCGGAAGCGCGTGCCGGTGAGCTGCGACAGGGTGTCCGCGACGCTCCTGGCCGTCACCCGCTCCCCGGCGACCTCGACGTACCGCGGTGCGTCCGGGTCGAGCGCGGCGAGAGCCGTCACCCGTGCGGTGTCGTCCTTCGTCGTGAAGTCGAGCACCTGGTCGGCGGACGACCAGTACAGGACCGTGCGACGGTCGAACAGGATCATCGGGGCCTGTCCGGTGAGCATGTCGGTGAAGGCGCCGTTCAGGACCGAGGTGGCCCGGACGGGTGCGGCGTCGACGGTCGCGGCGAACTCGCGGCGCAGCTCGAAGTTGCGGTTGGTCCCGGGGGTGATCGCCCGGTAGTCGGCGGAGTAGTCCGACGGGACGAACCGCGGCACCCCGGCGGCGACGGCCGCGCGGAGCAGGGCGGTCTGCGCGTCGACGATCACGGACCGGGTGCCGCTCACCGCGGAGACGGCGACGTCGACCCCGGCGAGCGCCGACACGAGCGCGTCGTGGTCGTCGTAGGCGGCGCTGACGACCGACACCCGGTCGGACGCGGCGGCGAGCCGATCGGCGGCGGGCGAGGAGCCCGACCGGGTGAGCACCCGGACGCGCACGTCGGGGTCGTGGTCGAGGAGTGCGCGGACGATGCGCGCACCGAGGTCGCCGGTGGCGCCGGCGACGAGGACGGTGGTGGTCATGTCCCCGACGGTACGCACGTGCGGCGGTCGCGGCACCGGCTTGCATCCTTCGGTGGAGGTCCCGGGGTGCATCCCTCCGCCGGTCGTCCGGTTGCACGGCCGTTCCTAGCGTGGACGGCATGACGAACACCACCGAAGTCCGGCCCGGCGCCGGCACCGTCGTCCCCGAACGGACGGGGGTCGCGGGCCTGGTCTCCCGGCACCCGCTCGCCTCCTTCGCCACCCTGGCGCTCGGCCTCAGCTGGCTCGCCTGGGTGCCGTACATCCTGAGCCCGCACGGTCTGGGCGTCTGGGACCTGCACTTCCCGGAGCTCCTCGGCACCGCGCAGTTCACCGGCGTCCTGCCCGGAGCGCTCCTCGGTCCGCTCGGCAGCGCCTTCGTCGTCACGGCGATCGCCGACGGTCGGCCGGGGCTCCGGCGGTGGGTCGGTCGCCTCTGGCGCTGGCGGGTCGCCTGGTACTGGTACGCACTGGCCCTGGTCGGCGTCCCGGCGCTCATCGTCCTGACGGGCCTGCCCTTCTCGGGCGGGAACGTCCAGGCGCCGACCGCCCTCGCCCTGCTCGCCCTCGTGCCGGGTCTCGTGGTGCAGCTCTTCACCACGGGTCTGTCGGAGGAGCCCGGCTGGCGTGACTTCGCCCTCCCCCGCCTGCAGGACCGCTTCGGACCGCTCGGTGCCGCCGCCGTGCTCGGCCCGCTGTGGGCGCTCTGGCACATGCCGCTGTACCTGTCGGACTGGGGCGGGTGGCCGGACGCACACTGGTCGGAGCCGGTCGTCTTCGCGCTCTTCACGATCACCTTCAACGTCGTCATGACGTGGGTCTTCAACCGGACCGGTGAGAGCCTGCCGGTCGCGCTCCTGCTGCACGTCGGGGTGAACAACACGATCTCGACCCTCTGGGCCGACATGTACCCGGGGATGACCGCCGGCACGATGATGCAGGGGCTCACCATCGTCTCGACGGTGGCCGCCGCGGTCCTGCTGGTCGCCACCCGTGGTCGGCTCGGGTACGACCGCCGGCCGGGAGGCCCGGATCGCCTCCCGACGCCGGCCCCCGCCCGCCTCGTAGGATCGAACGATGGCACCCGCTGAAGCGAGTGCGGCTCGCGTCGCCGCCGACTCCCGCACCGCGCGGGTCGGCGGCGACCGTCGTCTCCGTCGGAACGACGTCCTGGTCGCCGTCGCGACCGCCGTCGTCTCGCTCGGACTGCTGCTCGGGCTGCCCTTCCTGGACCGGATCGACCCGGACACCGTCGGTCCACGCCTCGACGCCCCGACGGTCGGCAGCGGGGCCTGGCTGCTCGCCGCCCTCGGGCTCCTCGTGCAGTCCGCGGTCCTGCTCGCCGCGCGACCCGCCCCCCGGGTCTCCCTCGTCGCGGTCGCCGCGGTCCCGGTCATCGCAGGGACCGCCACCCACGAGAGCAGCGACGTGTTCGGCCTGGCCGCGCTCCCGGTCGTGGTCGCCGTCGTCCTGACCGCCCTGCGCGTCCCGGTCGGACGGCTCTGGCCGGCACTGGTCGTCGCGGCGGGTCTCGTCGCGACGGGCACCGCGGAGAACTGGATCCTCCTGCACGGAGCGCTCTCGGGCCGCCCCGTGTCGGCCGCGGTGCTCGACGCCGCACCGCAGGGGTTCACCCAGGCGGTCGGAGCCGTCGGACTCCCGCTCGTCGTCGCCCTGGTCGTCCGGTCGCGGCGCGACGTGCGGGCGGCACGGGAGGCCGAGGTCGCTGCCCGCACCGCCGAGGCCTCGGCCGTCGTGCGCGAGCAGGACGCCCGCGTCGACGCCGCCGTCTCGCGCGAACGGACCGCGATGGCGCGGGAGCTGCACGACATCGCGGCGCACCACCTGTCCGGCATCGCCCTCATGTCGGCCGTGATCGACCGGCAGATCGACACCGACCCGGCCGCCGCACACGAGGGCGTCCGCCAGGTGCGGGAGCAGAGCACCGCGGTGCTCGAGGACCTCCGTCGCCTGGTCGGCCTGCTCCGTGACGACGCCCCGGCCGAACGCGCCGTGGAGACCGTCGCCGGGATCGTCGACCTGGTCGAGCGCGCCCGGTACCGGTCCGCGGTGCGCCTCGAGGTCGTGCCGGGCGACCCGACCGGAAGAGCACACGTCTGAACTCC
>NZ_CAJCKG010000038.1:0-29264 GCF_903970945.1 Curtobacterium sp. ME26 | reverse complement strand
GATCTGGCCGTCCATCATGCCGCTCATGCAGACGAGTTCGGCGCCGGCCTCGGCCTGGGCGACCAGCACGCCCCGGCGGGTCGGCCGGCCGGTGCGCACGCTGCCGGTGCCGCGCCCGCGACCGCGGAGGACGAGCTCGCGGCGGTCGACCACCACGGCCGGCACGCGGACGCGGACGCCTAGGCCGGCCGGGTCTCCTGGCACACGGGCCCCGAGCCGCTCGGTCGAGCGACCCGGGGCCCCGTCGTCCCGGCCGCCGGCGGCGTGGTCGCCGGCGTGGTCGTCGTCCCGTCGTCCCGGCGGCCCGCGGCGTGGTCGTCGTTCACGACATCGTGCGTGTCGATCGACGCGTGCCGTGTCGTTCGATGCGCACGCAACCGGTGCGTGGGCATCGTGCGACGTCGCACGTGTCGATCGACGCGCGTCTCGTCGCAGAACGCGCGCGACCCGCACGCCGCCCGGCCCGCCCGCCGCACGCCGCCCGCCGCACGCCGGCCCGCGCTACCCCCGCCGCTGCAGGTGCGCCCGGGTGAGCTCGGCCATCTCCTCGTCGGACAGGGCGTCGACGGAGCGGGCCTCGCGGCGGTCGGTCCGCTGCCACCGGACGAAGAGCATCACGAGCACGGGCACGTCGGCGACCTCGGCGATGAACCAGAGCAGGTCGCCCGCCAGGTGCTGGTCGCGCAGCGGCGACGGGAACCACGGCTGCCCCACGGCCTGCACGAGCGACCCGTCGAGCACGTGGTTCGACACCCGCAGTACGATGCCGGGCACCGCGTCGAGCAGCAGCTCCACGAAGGCGAGCAGGAACTCGATCGTCACGAACGTCGAGCTCCGCAGGACCCCGGGTTCGGACAGCGGCGCGAGCAGCGTGAACCCGAGCACCGGCACGAGCACCGTGATGGCCGTCGCGCACACGCCCGACTGCCGGATCGCGGCGGACAGCGGGGTGAGCAGCACCGCGAAGAGCACCAGGCCGACGACGGGGGCGACGATCGCGTTCCCGAGCACCCGCACGGGTCGCGAGCCCATCACCCGGTCGGCGGTCGTGGACCACCGCGCCGGTCCACCGACCCGCAGGAGCGACACCGGGGCGGCGAGGGCGGCGAACGTCGGCACGGCGAAGAAGAGCAGTGCGAGCCGGAGCGTGAAGGCCCACCGGAGCTCCTGGTCGTACCGGCCGACGATGCCGAACTGCAGCACGGCGAAGAGCGCGAGCGCGGCGACGAACGAGGTCGTCCGCCAGGCCGACCACCGTGCCCCGCGTCGCCGTGCCCCCACGAGCCACCACAAGTAGGCCGCGGCGGCGGTCACGAGCAGCACCGCGGCCAGGGGGTCGAGGTGCCAGGTGCTCCAGAACACGTCGGGTTCGGGCGTGGGGTGCCTCCTGGTGGCGCGGCGGGACGGGCGTCGTCATCCTCCGCCCGGAGGCCCTCGGGAGCCTCCCGCGCGGGAGTCCCACCGGTGAGGATCGGCACAGGTGGTCGGCGAGCGGGTGCTCCGACACGCGCGCGTCGCGCATGTTCAGACGACGACCGTGTACGGTGGACGTTGTCTTGATCGATGCAAGAAAATCCATGCAAGCGAACCGATGCGGGAGAGGGGACGCGATGGACGCCGACGCGGATCTGCTGCGGGCCTCGGGTCTGCGGGTCACGGCACCGCGCCTCGCGGTGCTGCGCGCGTCCGCCGCGATGCCGCACGCCACCGCGGACGACATCCTCGGCGCGGTCGCGGCCGAGCTCCCCACGACGAGCCACCAGGCGGTGTACGGGGTGCTCGGCGCCCTGACCGGTGTCGGGCTCGTCCGCCGCATCGAGCCCGCCGGCAGCCCGGCGCGGTACGAGCGACGCACCGGCGACAACCACCACCACGTCGTCTGCACGATGTGCGGCGCGATCGAGGACGTCGACTGCGCGGTCGGTCACGCACCCTGCCTGACGCCCTCGGAGACCCACGGCTTCGCCGTGACGACTGCCGAGGTGACCTACTGGGGCATCTGCGAGCGCTGCGCCGCCGCCGAGCGCGACGACGCCGCGGCCGTCCCCGCCTGAAGCAACCCGAGCATCCCTGACCGAACCAACCGTTCCACCTGAGGAGGAACCGTGTCCGACCAGAACACGACCGGCCCCGCCGGCACCCCCACCACCACGACCAACAGTGGCGCCCCCGTCTCGAGCGACCAGCACTCGATGGGTGTCGGCGCCGACGGCCCCCTCGCCCTGCACGACCACTACCTGGTCGAGAAGCTGGCCCAGTTCAACCGCGAGCGTGTCCCAGAGCGCGTCGTCCACGCGAAGGGCGGCGGTGCGTTCGGCACCTTCACCGTCACGAACGACGTGTCGCAGTACACCCGCGCCGCGTTCCTGCAGCCGGGCAAGCAGACCGAGATGCTCGCCCGCTTCTCGTCGGTCGCCGGCGAGCAGGGCTCCCCGGACACCTGGCGCGACCCCCGCGGCTTCGCGCTGAAGTTCTACACCGAGGAGGGCAACTACGACCTCGTCGGCAACAACACCCCCGTGTTCTTCATCCGCGACGGCATCAAGTTCCCGGACTTCATCCGCTCGCAGAAGCGCCTGTCGGGCTCGCACCTGCGCAACCACGACATGCAGTGGGACTTCTGGACCCTGTCGCCCGAGTCGGCCCACCAGGTCACGTGGCTCATGGGCGACCGCGGCCTGCCGTCGAGCTGGCGCCACATGGACGGCTTCAGCTCGCACACCTACCAGTGGATCAACGCAGAGGGCGAGCGCTTCTGGGTGAAGTACCACTTCGAGACGCAGCAGGGCCACAAGACCCTGACGCAGGAGGACGCCGACCGCATCGCCGGTGAGGACGCGGACTTCCACATCCGCGACCTCTTCGAGGCGATCGAGCGCCGTGACTTCCCGAAGTGGGTCCTCAAGGTGCAGGTCATGCCCTACGAGGACGCCGCGAGCTACCGCTTCAACCCGTTCGACCTGACGAAGGTGTGGCCGCACGCGGACTACCCGCTCATCGAGGTCGGCACGATGGAGCTGAACCGCAACCCGGAGAACTACTTCGCGCAGATCGAGCAGGCCGCGTTCGCGCCGTCGAACTTCGTGCCCGGCATCGCGGCGAGCCCCGACAAGATGCTCCTCGCGCGCATCTTCAGCTACGCGGACGCCCAGCGCTACCGCGTCGGCACGAACCACGCGCAGCTGCCGGTGAACGCCCCGAAGAACGAGGTCCACTCGTACTCGAAGGACGGCGCCATGCGGTTCGACTTCCAGAAGGCCGAGGTGCCGGTGTACGCGCCGAACACCCAGGGCGGTGCCCACGCCGACCCGAACGCCACGGACGACGTGCCCGGCTGGGAGTCCGACGGTGCCCTGCAGCGCGCGGCCGCGACGCTGCACCCGGAGGACGACGACTTCGGCCAGGCCGGCACGATGTACCGCGAGGTCCTCGACGACGCCGCCCGTGAGCGCCTGGTCGGCAACATCGCCGGGCACGTCTCGAAGGTGACGCGCGACGACCTGCTCGAGCGCGTGTTCGCCTACTGGACGAACGTCGACGCCGACCTGGGTGCGCGCGTGCGCGCGGCGGTCGCGCCGAGCGCGCCGGGTTCGAACGAGGACCCGGAGAAGGTCGCCGTCGAGGCGTAGTCGCCACCACACGACGGACTGGAGGCCCGGTGCCAGCTGGCACCGGGCCTCCCGTCCGTCGTCCGGTCGGTCCTAGACCTGCTGGCCGTTGAGCATGATGGGTCCGGCCGGCCAGTCCTCGAGCCGGGCCTCGACCGGCAGGACCATCCAGCCGCCCTGCTCGGTCTCGGTCACGCCGGCGCCGTCCGCGGTGAACGCCGAGAAGGTGCCGACGGCGCCCTCGAGCTCGTGCCAGCCGCAGCGTGCGTAGAAGGGGACGCGGTCCTCGCCGGTGCCGAGGAAGCCGAACGGCACGCGGAGCCCCTCGAGGACGGCGCGCGTCCGGACGAGCAACTCGCGCCCGACGCCCGTGCCCTGCAGCGACGGCGACACCGCGACGATGCCGGTGTCGCCGACGAGGAGGTCCTCGCCGCCGACGGTGACGTACATCCGGCGGATGCCGAGGTGCGCGAGGACGACGCCGTCCGCACCCCACCCGATCACCCGTCGCTCGGGCTGCATGCCGGCGTAGTCCCGGCCGCCCACGTACCAGTGCGACCAGTCCGGGAACGCCTGCCCCAGCATCGCCGCGATCGCCTCGTGGTCGGGGAGCGTCAGCGCGCTCTCCTCGACCACCTCCCACCGGATGTCTTCGCTCACGCGCCCATCCTGCCGGTTCCGTCTGCGCAGCGGTGGGCCGAGGCTCGGCCAGGCGGACAGTTTCGCGTCTGCTCGACCACGAAAGAGTCCGCGGAGCCGAGCATCGGCGCAGACCGCCCGCCCGCGCCGGCTCAGCCGCGACCGGGCGCGGTCACCTCGATGCGGTTCGCCCACGGGTCCTCGAACGCCACGGTCCGGCCGTCGTCGGCGGTCTGCACGCCGGTGTCGTGCATGCGGGACACGAGCGCGCCGAGGTCGTCCGCGCCGGGGACCTCGATCCGGACCAGCCCGAGGCCGAGCCCGAGCTGCCGACGCCCCGCACCGCGGGAGTTCCACGTGTTCATGGCCATGTGGTGGTGGTAGCCGCCCGCACTGACGAACAGCGCCTGGTCACCCATCGCCGCGGTGGTCGCGAAGCCGAGCCGGTCGACGTAGAACGCCTTCGCGGTGGCGACGTCCCCGACCGACAGGTGCACGTGGCCGACCCGCCCCGGGCGCGACGCTGCGGACTCCAGCGCCGAGGACGTCAGGTGCTCCTGCACGAACGCGTTCGGGTCCACGTAGATCGTGGCCATGTCGACCATGCCGTGCGTCCACGACCACTCGGTGCGGTCGCGGTCCCAGTACAGCTCGACGCCGTTGCCCTCGGGGTCCTGGAAGTAGAACGCGTTGCTCACGAGGTGGTCGGCGCTGCCCGTGAAGGTCCGCGGGTACCGCGTCGCGACGGAGTACAGCGCCGCCGCCAGGTCGGCCTGCGTGTCGAACAGGATCGCGGTGTGGAACAGTCCGGCCTCGTGCGGGGACGCGTGCCGCATCGCCGGGGCGTGCTCGAGCACCACGATCGGCGTCGCGCCGCGGCCGAGCACCGCGGTACCGCCGTCGTTCGTCAGGACCTGCAGCCCGACGCCGTCCCGGTAGTAGGCGACCATCGTGTCGAGGTCGGCGACCCGGAGCGTGACGGCGCCCATCCCGGTGTCCGCGGCGAGGAGGTCCTGCGTGTGCATGGCACCAGTGTGCGCCCGAATGGTTGACGCGTCAACCAAATGGGTCAGTGCGCTACTTCGCGCTGAACCCGCCGTCCGTCTTCAGCAGCTGCCCGTTCACCCACCCGCCGTCCGGACCGAGCAGGAACCCGACCAGGGCAGCGGTGTCCGTCGGCATCGAGGGCCGTCCGAGCGGCGTCTGGGCGACCGCGGCCGCGCGGATCTCGTCGGTCATCCACCCGGTGTCGTTCGGTCCCGGGTTGACCAGGTTCGCGCTCACCCGCACGTCGCCGAGCTCGAGCGCCGCCCCGACGATCAACCGGTCGAGCGCGCCCTTGCTCGTGCCGTAGGGCAGGTTGAAGCCGACGTGGTCGCTCGTCAGCGCGACGACGCGACGACGGTCCTCCGGTGCGGCCGCACCCTCGCGGAGGCGTCTGGCGTACGCCTGCACGACCAGGAACGGGGCGCGGACGTTCACGGCCAGGTGCCGGTCCATCGACTCGACCGTCGTGGTCGCGAAGTCCGAGTCGACCGACTCGCAGTGCGACAGCACCACCGCGGTCACGGGCACGCCCGCCTCCGCCTCGGCTCGGCCCACGAGTGCGGCCGCCTGCTCCGCGTCGGCCAGGTCGACCGGGAGGCGCGTGACGCCTGCTCCCGCACGCTCGGCCTCGGCGACGACCGCGTCCACCCCGTCGGGGTCGGCCGCGCCGTGCACGCGTTCGTCGTACGGGCCCCACCAGGACAGGGCGAGGTCCCACCCGTCGGCCGCGAGTCGCGACGCGATCGCGGCACCGATGCCGGCGCGCCGACCGACGCCGGTCACCAGGGCGAGGGGTCGGCTGGTGAGCGGTCCGTGGGTCATGGGTCGTGCCTCCCGTCCGTGCGACGCGACCGTGCGCCGACCCGCCCAGGATGGCACCGCACCCGGTGTCCGGTCGGCGGTACGCGCCGCAGCAGGGCCAGGATGGGAGGATGCCTCGTTCCCGCCCGCCCGTCCGGCCCCGTGAGCGGCGCGGCCGACCCGACCTGTCGACGTTCCCGGTCGAGCGACTGCGCGACCGGTTGTCGTCGTACATCTACGGCAACATCACCGTGCTCGCCGTCGCCATCGCGGTGGACCCGGAGGCGATCCGGCACGGGTCGGCGGTGCTCACGGTCCTGGCGACCGCCGTGCTGACCTACCTGGCGCACGTGCTGTCGCACCTCGTCGCGCACGCCGTCGGCGACAGCGGGGACGACGAGGAACACCGGGAGACGTTCGGCGCGATCGTCCGCGACGCGAACCCCATCGCGACGTCCGGCCTGATCCCCGCCGTGCTCTACGCCGCCGCCTGGGTCGGCTGGCTGCCCGCGCCGTGGGCGCAGACCGCGGCGATCGTCATCCTCGTGGTGCGCATCGGCCTGGTCGGGGTGTTCCTGCAGCGGTTCAGCGGACGGCGGCCGTCGTTCCTCGGACTGTGGGGCGGTGTCGTCCTGGCCGCCGTCGCCTTCGCGATCGGGCTCGTGAAGGTGGTGCTGACGCATTGAGCGGGACGCCGACCGAGCGGGAGCGTCCGCAGCGGTCCGGGTGGCGGTTCGTCCGTGACCTGGCGATCATCGTCGTCGTTGCGCTGCTGGCGTCCTTCCTGGTCAAGGCCTACCTCGTGCGCGCGTTCTCGATCCCGTCCGGGTCGATGGAGCGCACGCTCCTGGTCGGCGACCGGATCCTGGTGAACGAGCTCGTCCCCGGTGTGGTGCCGCTGCGGCGGGGCGACGTCGTAGTGTTCCGGGACCCCGGCGGGTGGCTCCGGGCGGACCAGGGCGACGACCTCGTCAAGCGCGTGGTCGGCCTGCCGGGCGACACCGTCTCGTGCTGCGATGACCGGGGACGGCTCTCCGTGAACGGGCACGCGGTCGATGAGCCGTACGTCGTGCGTGCGCCGGGGTCCGACCGGGTGGCGGCCGAGGACTTCTCGGTCCGGGTGCCGGCCGGGCGCATCTGGGTGATGGGCGACAACCGGTACGACTCGGCGGACTCGCGCGTGCACGGCACCGTCCCGTCGGACGACGTCGTCGGTCGGGCGTTCGTCGTCACGTGGCCGGTCGACCACTGGAGCGTCCTCGGCCGGTACGCGGACGAGTGGGACCGGGTGCCCGACGCCCGCTGACCGGCGGTGCCCACCCGGAGGGCGGAGCCGGTCGTCAGCAGGGCCGGGCCGTCAGCAGCCGGTGGTCGTGAGGGTCACCCGTGCGACGTCCTCGCCGGAGACCGTCGTCCGCACCGGGCACAGGTCCCCCGCCCGCACCGTGACGTCGCCGAGCGGCACCCCCGCGAAGTCCGCCGTGCCGCCCGGGAACACGCGCTGGTGCTCCGAGAGCTTCCCCGTCGCCGCGAAGACCTTCACCTCGTACGGGCGGTCGGCGGCGTCCCGGGACACCGTCACGGCGATCTGTCCGGTCGAGTCGTGCGCGCCGCAGCCGGTCAGCGAGACGGCGCCGAGCACGACGACGGCGAGGGCGAGCAGGGGGCGGCGGAGCACGACGACCAGGCTACGCCGCGCCGCGGCGTCCTCCGTACTGGGGACGGGCGGGATCCCGGCGGACCGGTAGCGTTGGACCATGTACCAGGGGACCTCACCGACCTCCACCGGCACCTCGGCCCAGGCCGTCCGTCGCGCCGCACTCGTCGCCGCGCTCGACGTCGTCGACGGCGGGCCCGAGGAGCGCTTCGAGCGGATCACCCGCATCGCTCGGGAGGCCTTCGGGGTCTCTGGTTCCTTCCTCAACATCGCGGGCGCCGAGGTCCTGACGATCAAGTCGCAGCAGAGCGACGCCGTGTACGGCCCGACCATCCCGCTCGAGGACACCTTCTGCGGTCGCACGCTCGACCAGCTCGGGCCCGTGGTCGTGCCGGACGCGCGCGCCGACGCCCGGTACGCCGACATGCCGATGGTCGTCGAGGACCCGAACGTCCGCTTCTACGCCGGGGTGCCGCTCCGCGTCGGCGAGGACCACGTCAAGGTCGGCACGCTCTGCCTGGTCGACCCGCAGCCGCGCACGCTCGACGACGACGACGTCGCCCTGCTCGAGGAGCTCGGCGTCTGGGCGGAGCGCGAACTCGCCACGGGTGCCGACGAGGACCGGTTGCGCGGCGTCCTCGCCGGGCTGCAGCCCCTGCCGGTCGAGGTCCCCGGGTACCGCCTCGGCGGGATGTCCGTCCCGCACGGCGTCGTGTCCGGCGACCTGCACGAGTGGCACCTGTCCGGCACCGCGCTGCACCTGACCATCGCGGACGTGATGGGCAAGGGCATGGCGGCCGGTCTGCTCGCCGCGACGATCCGCGGAGCCCTGCTCGCACGTCCCGACGAGGACCCCGAGCGGGTGGTGGCTGCCCTCGACGAGCAGGTAGCGCCGGACCTCGGTCGCGCCGAGTCCTTCTCGACGATGTTCACCGGCCGCCTCGACCCCGCGTCCGGGCAGCTCGACTTCGTGGACGCCGGTCACGGCCTGGTGCTGCAGATGCGGGCGGACGGTGCCGAGCGCACGTTGCTCTCGAGTGACCTGCCGATCGGGCTGCACCCGGCTGGGCTGTCCCGGTCGACGGGGTCGCTCGTGCTCGAGCCCGGCGACGTGCTCGTGCTGGTCAGCGACGGCGCGCTCGAGCTCTGGGACTCGACGCTCACGTCGCTCTCGCGCCTCGGGGCGCTCTGGCGGCAGGAGCCGGACATCGACGCGTTCCTCGCCCGGGTGCGCGCCCGCGCGCTCGAGCACGACCCGGGGGACGACCTGACGGTCGTGGTCCTGGCACGCGACTGACGGCCGTCACGACGGCAGCGGACGGACGGGAGGCCCGTGGCGGCGTCGCCACGGGCCTCCCGTCCGTCCGGTGGTCGCCGCTCAGGCGCCCAGGCGCTCGATCAGTTCGGCGTACCGTGCCGCGGTGCGCTCGACGATCTCCGGCGGCAGCACCGGCGGGGTGCCCTGCCGGTCCCAGTGCGCGGTGAGCCAGTCGCGGACGATCTGCTTGTCGAACGAGTCGGTGCGGCCGCCGGAGCGGGCGTCCCAGTAGCGGCTCGAGTCGCTCGTCAGGACCTCGTCGGCGATCCGGATCGTGCCGTCGGCGTCGCGGCCGAACTCGAACTTCGTGTCGGCGATGACGACGTCGTGCTCCCGCGCGATCGCGGCCGCCTCGGCGTAGACGCGGAGGGACAGGTCGCGGAGCGCCTCGGCGTCCGCGCGGCCGACGAGCTCGACGGTCTGCTCGAAGGAGATGTTCTCGTCGTGCTCGCCCTGCGGGGCCTTGTACGCCGGCGTGTAGATCGGCTCGGGGAGCCGGTCGCCCTCGGACAGCCCCGCGGGGAGCGGGACGCCACAGACGCTGCTCGTCTCGCGGTACTCCGCCCAGCCGCTGCCGACGAGGTACCCGCGGACGACGCACTCGACGGGGAACATGTCGAGCGGCAGCACGTGCATCGACCGGGCCGCCACCGACGCGGGCACCGGGGTACCGCCGCCGGCGGGGTCGACGAGGTGGTTCGGGACGTCGGCGATCCGGTCGAACCAGAAGCGCGACAGCCGGGTGAGGAGCTCGCCCTTGCCCGGGATCGGCGGCTCGAGCGCGAAGTCGTAGGCGCTGACGCGGTCGGAGGCGACGAGGAGCAGCTCGGTGGCGCTCGCGACGTCGGCCGTGCCCTCGGGCACGTAGAGCTCGCGGACCTTGCCCGACGACACGTGCCGCCAGCCCGGCAGCTCCGGAGCGGCGGTCACCGGGCGACCTTCGCTGCGATGTCGGTGCGGTACTGCGCGCCCTCGAGCGTGATGTCGGCGATGCCCGCGTAGGCCCGCTCGCGGGCCTCGGCGAAGTCGGAGCCGGTACCGACGACGCTGAGCACCCGGCCCCCGGTCGCGACGAGGTCGCCGTCGAGGACCGCCGTGGCGGCGTGCGCGACGGAGACGCCCTCGCGGGCGTTCGCGGCGTCGACCCCGGTGATGACGCGCCCGGTCCGCGGGTTCTCCGGGTAGCCCTCGCTCGCGAGCACCACGGTGACCGCGACGTCGGCGCTGAAGGTCGGCTCGGGGGCGCCGGCGAGTTGCCCGGTCGCGGCGGCGGTCAGCAGCGCGCTGAGCGGCGTCGTGAGACGGGGGAGCACCACCTGGGTCTCCGGGTCGCCGAAGCGGGCGTTGAACTCGATGACCCGCACGCCCTGCTCGGTGACGATGAGCCCGCAGTAGAGGAGCCCGACGAACGGGGTGCCCTCGTGCTCCAGCCGGCGGACCGTGGGGAGCGCGACGAGCTCGGTGACCTCGGCGACGAAGGCCTGCTCGGACTCCCACCGGTCGGTGAGCCACGGCAGCGGCGAGTAGGCGCCCATGCCCCCGGTGTTCGGCCCGGTGTCGCCGTCGCCGAGGCGCTTGTGGTCCTGCGCGGGGCTCAGCGCGCGGACGTCGTGCCCGTCGCTGAGGAAGAACAGCGAGACCTCTTCGCCGTCGAGGAACTCCTCGACCACGACGGGTCCGTGCTGCAGCCAGTAGGTGGCGTGGTCGACCGCGGCCTGACGGTCCTCGGTGACCAGGACGCCCTTGCCCGCGGCGAGCCCGTCGGCCTTCACCACGTACGGGGCGCCGAGCTCGTCGATCGCGGCGACCGCCTGCTCGACGGTGCCGGCGGGGAGGGGACGGCCGGTCGGCACGCCGGCCTCGGCCATGATCCGCTTCGCGAACGCCTTCGAGCCCTCGAGCTGCGCGGCCGCGCCGCTCGGCCCGAAGACGGGGATGCCCCGGGTGCGCAGGGGGTCGGCGACACCGGCGATGAGCGGGGCCTCGGGGCCGACGACCACGAGCTCGATGCCGTTCTCGATCGCGTACTCCGCGACGAGGGGGCCGTTCGTCGGGTCGAGCGACACCGTCTCCACGTCGGCGGCGATGCCGGCGTTGCCCGGGGCCACCGTGATGACGTGTCCGGCTCCTTCCGCGAGGAGGGCCGTGGTGATCGCGTGCTCGCGGGCACCGGAACCGAGGACGAGGATTCGCACGCGATCACCCTACCGACGTCGACACGCCGCTCGCGATGCGACGGTTAGCCTGGGGACATGCCGCCGAAGAGGATCGAGGACGCCGACGGTCTCGCCGCGCTCGCCGCGGTGCAGGGCGGGTCGACGCTCCGGACCGCCGTCGCGACCGCGGTGCGGTGGACGCTCCAGCGACTGGCCGACGACGTGCCGGGCAACAGCGTCGAGGTGCGGGTGCCGCCCTTCGCGGCCGTGCAGGCCGTGCCGGGTCCACGGCACACCCGTGGGACCCCGCCGAACGTCGTCGAGACGGACGCGACCACGTGGCTGGCGCTCGCCACCGGAGTGCTCCGGTGGGACGACGCGGTGGCGCAGTCCCGGGTCAGTGCGTCCGGGTCGCGAGCGGACCTGGCGGCGTTCCTGCCCGTCCGTACGACTGCCTGACGCCCGCACGGCCGCCTGACGCCCTCGGGCCGACCGGCGGAGCGCGACTGGCCGACCGCTGCGGGGTAGGTAGGTCCTACCGATGTGGTGGACACGAGCCCCTGCGTAACGTGGGTGTCGCCGGGATTCGGACCCGACCCGAACGGGTCCGAACCCGGCGACAGGGTCAAAGGTACGCGACATTTGCCGTCGTCTGTCAACCGTTCCGGCGAGTCGTGGCGCAGATTGCAACGTCCTTGCGTGGTCGACGACGTGATTCCGTACCGGGGTGGAACGTCTTCCGGCAGTCAGCGGTCGGAGCGCAGCGGTCCGCCGAGCATCTCGGCCAGCTCGGACCGCGCGTGCACGTCCCACTTCGCGAACACCCGCGACATGTGCGCGTCGATCGTCCGGACCGACAGGCCGAGCGACTCCGCGATGCGCCGGTTGCTCAGCCCGCTCGCGGCGAGCTCGGCGACCTCGTGCTCCCGGTTCGTCAGCGGCGGGCGCACGTGCCCGGCCGAGACGGCCATGCCGTGCGAAGCCAGGACGCCCTGCGCGGCGATGATCCGCACGCGGTCCCCGGACCGGACGGCGTCGGCGTACGCGACGATCGCGTGCGCCAGGGGACCGTCGACGCGGGCGGCGGCACCGCGCATCCGCGCGAGCGACGCCGAGGTGTCGCGCCCGGTCACCATGTCGTTCGCGTAGTGCAGCGTCTGGGCGTACATGACGGGCAACCACGCCCCGCTCGCCGTCGACCGCTCGGTGATCTCGTCGGCGTGCCGGAGCCCGGCCGGGTTGCCGAGGACGGACTCCGCCCACGCGATCGACACCGCGACCTGCTCGCCGAGGATCCGCATCGCCCGGAGCGGGGTGGTCCTGGCGCGCTCGAGCGCCGCGGTCGCACCCTCGGCGTCGCCGGAGTACGCCAGCGACAACGCCAGCCGCGCCCACGGGTATGCGGCGAAGCCCCCGTGGTCGGCGACGTCGTACCGCTCGCAGGCGGCCGAGAACGCCGTGACCGCGTCCGCCCACCGGCGCTGCCCGATCGCCTGGTTGCCGACTCCGATGAGCTCGAGCGTGAAGTCGTACTTCAGGAAGGGGCTCGACCGCCGGACGGGGATCTCCGTGAGCAGGTCGGCGATGTCCCCGCGCCACACCTGCACCTGGTGCAGGACCGAGACGATCTCGCCGACGCTCCAGGGCGCCTCCTCGACGTGCTCGACGGCGGTCGCGAGGGAGCGCTTCGCCAGGACGGTGGCGTCCTCGAGCCGACCGGCGGTGGCCAGCGCCGTCACCGCGCAGGGGGCGACGCAGAGGAAGGACACCGGGACGGTCGGCTGCTCGAGCACCCGGGAGCGCTCGATCTCCGCGCGGACCTCGGTGAAGCGCCCGCCCCAGCCCAGGTGCGCGAGCCGCAGCAGCCGCAGCCGCTCGGCGGTCGCGGCGTCGACCAGGGGCATCGCCGCGTCGGTCAGCGCGACCGCCGCGTCGACGTCGTCGTCGTGGAACTGCCGGATGTTGGCCAGGGTCTCGCACGCCTCGACGATCGCGGCGTCGTCCACCTCGGTCGACCGCCCGGTCGCGATGCCCCAAGCCGCCTCGGCGTCGCACCGGCCGGCCTCGCGCCCGGTGCTGTACGAGTGCGCGAGCGACCGCAGGCAGTGCACCGTCACCCGTTCGGTGGCGGTCAGCGCGGTCCGGAGCGCGGCGGACGCGAGCGTCACGCCACTCTCGTGCTCCTGCAGCCGCACCGCGACCTGGGTGGCGTCGATCAGCTGCCCGACGGGCGGCAGGACGCCGCACTCGAGCGACCACAGCGCGGCACGCAGACGGGCGGCGGGCGGCGCGCCCTCGGGACGGGTGGTGCGGAAGGCGTTCGCGCGGGCGAAGAGGGTGGTCCGTCGGGCGACCGGCACGAGGCCGCGGACGACCTCGCCCACGAGCGGGTGCGACGGCCGGACGACGGTGGTGCCGTCCTCCGTCGAGTCGACGGCGACCAGGCCGAGCGCGACGACGCGGTCGACGTCCCCGCCGGAGACCATGCCGAGCAGCCGGGCCAGGGGGATCGGGTCGGCGAGGGCCACGATGTCGACGACGTCGCGGAGGTCCTCGGGCAGCGCGCCGAGCTCGGTCCGGTACATGTCCGCCAGGCTGTTCGACGCCGTGATGCGACCGCGCCAATACCACCCGGACGCGGTCTGTTCGAGCGCGCCGGACGCCAGCGCCGCACGGACGACCTCGCGCAGGTACAGCGGGTTGCCCGCGGTCGCCCGGTGCACCCGTTCGGTCGAGGCCGTCTCGAGCTGGGCACCGAGCGCCCGGGCCACGACCTCACCGGTCTCGTGCAGGTCGAGCGGGGCGAGGTCGATGCGTTCGAGCAGGTCGTCCTGCCACAGCGCGCGGAGCGCTTCCGGCAGTGCGGTGAAGTCGCGGCAGGTCAGCACGAGCCGAGCGCCCTGGTCGCGGACCAGCCAAGCGACGTAGCGGGCGGAGACGGCGTCGAGGTGGTCTGCGTCGTCGACCCGGAGCACGACGTCACGGTCCGACAGGTCGTCGACCTCCCGCAGGCGCTGCGCGGCGCCCGCGTCGTCGACCAGGTCGGCCAGACCGGCGGGCAGGTCGCCGAAGCGGTCGGCGACGGCGCTGAACGGCATGGTCCGACCGGACGCCACGGCGGTGATCGGCACGACGACCGTCCGACCCGAGGCGTCGCGACGTGCCACCCGGTCGGTCACCCGCGCGGCCGTGGACGTCTTCCCGAGACCGGGCGCACCGACGAGCGCGACGCTCCACCGGTGCTCGGCGACGACGGACACGGCGCGGTCCTCCTCGCGACGCTGCACGATCGTCCACATCACGCGTCCGGGCGCGGCGGGACGACGACGGCCGTTGATCGACTGTTCGCGCACCCCGTCACCTCCCGTTCGTGGTCGCCCGTACGTCCCCGGTCGAGCGGGTCCGGTGTCCGGGCTCGCACATCGTCCTCGACCGGGCGACCGGCACCCGACGCGCTGCGCGCAGTGGATACCGGCCGGTCGTCACATCTTGCACCGTCGCGCACGGGGATGAACAGGCCGGAGCACGTCCCACAGTGGGGGACAATGGGACGGTGAGCGACACCGACCGACCCGAGGACCGCCCGGCACCGACCCCGGCTGCGGCACCGACCCCGGCACCGGCGCCGAACGCCGTCGAGTCGCCGGACGAGGTCACCATCCGCCGTGCGCCGAAGTTCGGCGTCTTCATCCTCGGCGGTGCGGTGCTCGGGTTCCTCGCGACCCTCGTGATCGTGACGCTCACCATGGACATCGACCGCGGCGACCAGCAGGACGCGTCCTTCGGCACGCTCGTCGGCTACTTCTCGCTCTGGGGCGTCACCATCGGCGCGTTCGCCGGCGCCCTCGTCGCGATCGTCCTCGACCGGGTCCTCGCCCGTCGCGCCGCCCGCCTGACGGCGGAGCGGGTCGCGGTGGAGCCCGCGGAGGAGACGCTCGACGGCGAGGTCGAGGACCAGGGCGACGCGACCGGACCCGTGGAGCGCACCGACCGCTGACGGTCGCCACCAGCAGACGGACGGGAGGCTCCCCACCAGCTGGTGGGGAGCCTCCCGTCCGTCGCGTGGTCGCCGGGGCGACGCCGCTCAGCTGAGCTGGTTCGCCTCCACCCAGGCGAGGTACTCCGGGCTGACCGTGCCGGTCACGTACTCGCCCGTGAAGCAGCTCATCTCGAGGTCGGTGACGTCCGAGCCCTCGATGATGGCGTCGCGCATGTCGGCGACCTCCTGGTAGATGAGGTGGTCGCTGCCGAGCACGCGGTTGATCTCCGGGATCTTCCGGTCGTGCGCGATGAGCTCCGCACGGGTCGGCATGTTGATGCCGTAGACGTGCGGGTAGCGGACCGGGGGAGCGGCGCTCGTGAACGTGACCTCGTTCGCGCCGGCGGCCCGGGCCATCTCGACGATCTCGCGGCTCGTGGTGCCGCGGACGATCGAGTCGTCGACGATGAGGATGTTCTTGCCCTTGAACTCCGACGACATGGCGTTGAGCTTCTGCCGGACCGAGCGCTTGCGCTCCGCCTGCCCCGGCATGATGAACGTGCGGCCGACGTAGCGGTTCTTGAAGAAGCCCTCGCGGTAGTCGATGCCGAGCTTCTGCGCGACCTGCATCGCCGCGGGGCGCGACGAGTCCGGGATCGGCATCACGACGTCGATGTCGCCCGTGGGGGCGTACTGCGCGATCGTGTCCGCCAGGCGGTTGCCGAGGCGGAGGCGGGCGTCGTAGACCGAGATGCCGTTCATCACCGAGTCGGGCCGGGCGAGGTAGACGTACTCGAACGAGCACGGCACCAGGCGCGGGTCCTTCGCGCACTGCCGGGCGTGCATCTGGCCGTTCATCTCGATGAACACGGCCTCGCCGGGGGCGATGTCGCGGACGATCTCGTAGCCGCCGGACTCGAGCACGAGCGACTCGCTCGCGACGACCCACTCGGGCTGGCCGGCCTCGTCGAACTTGTGCCCGAGGATGAGCGGACGGATGCCGTACGGGTCACGGAACGCCAGCAGGCCGTGGCCCGCGATGGTCGCGATCGTGGCGTAGGAGCCCTCGACGCGCTCGTGCACGCGCTCGACGGCGTCGAACACCTGACCAGCGTCGAGCTCGCTGCCGCGGACCTGGCCCTGCAGCTCGTGCGCAAGGACGTTGACGAGCAGCTCGGTGTCGCTCGTCGTGTTGAGGTGCCGACGGTCGATGTCGAAGAGCTCGCGGGTGAGCTCCCGCGTGTTCGTGAGGTTGCCGTTGTGCACCAGGACGATGCCGTACGGCGCGTTCACGTAGAAGGGCTGGGCCTCTTCCTCGTTGCTCGCGGCACCCTTCGTGGCGTACCGGACGTGGCCGAGGCCCATGGTGCCGAGCAGGGCCCGCATGTCACGGGTGCGGAAGGACTCCCGCACGTGGCCGCGTGTCTTGTGCATGTGGTGGACGCGACCCTCGACCGTGGCGATGCCCGTCGAGTCCTGACCCCGGTGCTGCAGGAGCAACAGGGCGTCGTAGATGGATTGGTTGACGGGCCCCTGCGCAACGAGGCCGACGATGCCGCACATTCGCGGTGTGCTCCAGACCGTAGGATCGGGTGGTACCGAACAAGTCTGCCACGCCCCGCGGAGGACCACGCATGCCGAACCCGTACGCAGCCGCCGGAGTCGACACCGCAGCCGGTGACCTGGCCGTCGAACTCATGAAGTCCGCCGTCTCGGCGACGCACAACGCCTCGGTGCTCGGGGGTGTGGGCGGCTTCGCGGGGCTCTACGACGTCTCGTTCCTGCGCGACTTCTCACGGCCGTTGCTCGCCACGTCCACCGACGGCGTCGGCACCAAGGTCGCGATCGCGCAGGCGATCGACAAGCACGACACGATCGGGCAGGACCTGGTCGGCATGGTCGTCGACGACATCGTCGTGGTCGGTGCGAAGCCGCTCTTCATGACGGACTACATCGCGTGCGGCCGGGTCGTGCCGAACCGCATCGCCGACATCGTCGCCGGCATCGCCCGGGGCTGCTCGGCGACCGGCACGGCGCTCGTCGGAGGGGAGACCGCGGAGCACCCGGGGCTGCTCGGCCCGGACGACTACGACGTGGCGGGTGCCGCCACCGGCGTCGTCGAGGCGGACCGGCAGCTCGGGGCGCACCTGGTGGAGGACGGCGACGTCGTCGTGGCGATCGAGTCCTCCGGGCTGCACTCGAACGGCTACTCGCTCGTCCGGCACATCCTGGCCGGCAAGGGCGTCGGCTACACCGACCAGCTGCCGGAGTTCGGCACCGGGGTCTCCGTCGGCGAGGCCCTGCTCGAGCCGACCCGCCTCTACACGTCGCCGTTGCTCGCCCTGCTCGACGCGCGACCCGGTGTCGTGCACTCGCTCTCGCACGTGACCGGCGGCGGCATCGCGGCGAACCTGGCGCGAGTGCTGCCCGTCGGCACCTGGGTCGAGGTCGACCGCACGACGTGGACGCCCCCGTCGGTGTTCCGGGTGCTCACGTCGATGGCGGGCACGCCGATCGAGGAGACCGAGGGCACGTGGAACCTCGGCATCGGGATGTTCGCGGTCGTCGCGGCCTCGGCGGCGTCCGACGTGCTCGGGGACCTGCGTGCCGCGGGGCTGCCCGCGTGGACGGTCGGCACGGTGTCGACCTCGGCGCGGGACCTCGACGGGTTCGAGCAGGGCGCCAAGGGTGTCGACGGGGGCGCGGTGCGGCTCGTCGGCGCCTACGCCGGCTGACGCGGGGCGGTCCGGCGCGGGGGCTGACGCTGCCCGCGCCCGACGCCATGCGCCGAGGTTCCGCAATTCTGCACTCTCGCGCTGCCACGCCTGCGGTCGTGAGACCTCGGCGATCCGCGCGCGGCGAGTCGTGCGACCTCGGCGTCCGTGACCGCGCGTGTCGCTCGACCGGAGCCGCCGGAGCCGCCGGGTCCGCCGGGTCCGCCGCGGCCCTGCCGAGCGGGCAGGACGTGCCGCTCACGTTCGCCGAGCGTGCGCGATCCGTCGCCCGGCGGCGCCGAGTGTGACGGATGTTGCACGCTCGCCAGGGTGGACCTGGCCCGGAGGCGCTGATCGTGGACGCTCGGGCGCGACGCTGCCGGAGCCGGAGCCGGAGCCGGAGCCGGAGCCGGAGCCGGTGTCGCGGGCGCCGCAGCCGCCGTCGCCCCTGCCGAGTGGGCAGGACGTGCCGCGCACGTTCTCCGAGCGTGCGTGATCAATCGCCAGGCGGCGCCGAGCGTGACGGATCGTGCACACGCAGCACGCAGCACGCAGCACGCCGCACGCCCGGGACCGCACCGCCGCCCGCGCACACGGAAACGCCGCGCGGCCCCACGGGGCGCGCGGCGTCGACGATGTGGGTCAGGCGGACTTGTTCTGGTCCTGCTGGGTCTCGAAGTCGTCCTCGTCGTCGCCGGGTTCCTCACCGTACTGGTCAGCCCAGCGGTCGACGTAGGAGTTCTCGTCCGAGTGTTGCCCGGCGGAGAGCTCTCGCTCGAGCGCACCGTAGTTCGTCTCCGGACTGAAGTACTTCAGCTCCCGAGCGACCTTGGTGTGCTTTGCCTTCTGACGGCCGCGCCCCATGCGTGACCCCCTCGTGATCGGCTCTGGTCCGGTCCTGGCGGGTGCGGGGTTGCCACCCGGGGAACCGAACGATTCGTGGTTTGAAATCTGCCGATCACTCTACCATGTACCCCGTTCCCGACTCGGCCACCGGCGTCCCCCGGAGATCGGCCGGGGGAGCACCGAAGACCTGATCAGGACTCAGGCGGGCAGGGGCTCGGGGACGCCGCGCTTGCGACGCGAGGAGCGCAGCACCAGGGCGTCGATCGAGAAGCGCCCCGGTCCGGTCAGGGCCACGGCGAGCGAGGCCACGGCGAGCACGAGCACGTACTCGAAGCCGCCGTCCTGGGCGAAGAACCCGGCGGTCGTGTGTGCGAGGAGGCCCGCGACGACCATGTCGACCGCGAGGAGCAGGCCGACGACCCGGGTCGCGACGCCGAGCACGAGCAGGATGCCGCCGACGAGTTCGAGGCCGGCGACGACGGGAGCCGCCACCTCGGCGAGCGGGACGCCCATGCCGGCGAAGCCCTGGGCGACGCCGGGGATGCCCTGGGCGAACTTCTGGGCGCCGTGGGCGATGAACACCACGCCCAGGACGATGCGGAGCGCGGTCAGGCCGATGGAGGTCGATGTCGTTCGCATGCGCCAGACGCTAACTGGTGACGCGTCATCGACCAGGGCGGTTCGGAGGACTGCCCGGACTTCGCCAGGACTCCCTCAGGCTGCGGTCCACCGAACGGCGGACCGACGCGGGGCACCGGTCCGCCGAACGACGGACCGGTGCCCCGGTCGGGACGGGCTCAGGATTCGGTGCCGCGCCCGGTCTCCTGCTGGAGGCGCTCGATGTTCTCAGACGCCTCGGCCTTGTTGAGGTCGGCGGGGAGCTCCTCACCGGCCTCGCGGGCCAGGGTGTCGAGGTAGCTGCGCTGCGGGCCGGTCATCGGCTCGTCGCCGGTCACCCACTGCGAGGGGTCCTTGCTGGCCGTCGTCGAGGGGTCGGGACGCTCGCCACCGAGGGTCTCGCCCTCGTGCCCGGCGTCCGGGGTCTGCTGCTGCTCTGCATCACTCATGGCGCCGAACCTACGCGTGGGGTCGGACACTGCACGCAGCGTGCCCGTCCCCCGGAACCCAGGAACGCGGACCCAGGACCCAGGACCCAGGACCCAGGACCCCGGATCCAGAACCGAGGACCCCGCACCCCGGGTCAGGCGGGCGGGACCGGCGTGCCGGTGTACCGCACCAGGTCCGGCCCGATACCGCTCGCGGCGATCGGCACCTCGTCGTCGCCGCGCCGCAGCCACACGGTCGCGGCGCGCTCGTCGATCCGCACCACCTCGTGCAGGGTGCCGTCGATCAGCACCGCGGCACGGACGTCCACCGCACCGGTCGTGGGTCGCGGCGGCAGCCCGACCACGTCGGCGTCGTACGCGGCGTACCGGCCGGGGGAGAGGAACGGTGACACCGGGGTGGTGACGACCTCGAGCCCGTCCGCGACGTTCCGGACCGCGACGAGCCGGACGGCCTGGTCGGTCGGCAGGGGGACGTCGACGACCGGAGCGTCGGCGGGACCGGCCAGTGCGCGGAAGGCGGGCCGACCGTCGGGGGCGAGCCGCGCCTCCAGGCCGTCGATCCGGACGCGACCGCGGCCACGCGAGTCGGCGTACAGGCCGGGCTCGAGTCCGGAGCGCCGCGCCTCGAGCCGGGACACGACCACGCGGTCCGGGCGGTACCAGTCGCGGAGCGTCGCCGGGTCGACCCAGCCGATGCTCGGCACGCCGCGGGTCAGGTCGTCGCCGTCGGCGGCGGGCCGTTCGTCGAGCGCGCCGATCGGGTGCTCCCCGCGCACGGCGACGAGGCCCGCGTACGGTCCGGCGGCGGGCGGCTCGTGGTCGAGCACCTCGACGCGCTTCGACACCTTGCCGCCGTGGCCGTCGAACGTCGCGAAGGTGCGCAGGTCGGAGATCGTCATGTCGCCGACGATGCTACGACCGTCTGCCCGGGTCGGCCCAGGGAGACAGGAACGTCGGGCAGGAAGGAAAGGCGCCGACGGGTGCAGCGGACGGGAGGCGCGCATCGCCTCCACCCGTCCGCTGCGGGCCGTCAGAGGGAGCGGCGCAGGGCCTCCAGCCCGTCCCGCAGACGCGTCACCGTGTCGTCGGTCAGCGTGCCGCGCGTCGCGCGGCGGCGCAGGTCGGCGCGCACCTGCTGTCGGAACGACGCGACGGCCATCTCGACCTCGCGCAGTGCGCCGGCGCCGGCGGTCGGGACGTCCTCGGGCTCGTCGGCCGTCTGCCCGCGGGGTGCCTGGGCGCTCGCGGCGAGGTCCGCGCGGAGGGACCGCATGGCCTCGCCCACCGAGGCGCGGACCCCGTCGGCCAGCGTCCGGACCGAGTCGGCGACACCGGACTGGATCGCGGCGAGCTCCTCGGCGCGGGCGTCGAGCTCGGCCCGGCCGGCGTCGGTGATGGCGTAGACGGTCTTGCGGCCGTCGGCGGTCTTGGTGACGAGCCCCTCGGCCTCGAGCTTCGCCAGGCGCGGGTAGACCGTGCCGGCGCTCGGGACGTAGGCGCCGCCGAAGCGCTCGCCGAGGGCCTGGATGAGCTCGTACCCGTGCATCGGGCGGTCGGCGAGCATCGACAGCAGGGACAGGCGCAGGTGACCGTGCGCGAACACCGGGCTCATTCGGGGACCACCGTCTCGTCGGCTCCGGATGCCGGTGCGGGCTGCGCCGGCGGGGCGTGCAGGACCGCGATGTCGCCCGAGACCGAGTTCACCTTGAGGTCGAGCCACTGCCCGGAGAGGTCGCCGCCCTGCTTGACGTACGAACCGCGCACCCCGCGGATCTCGGAGTCGTCGAACTGCAGCTTGCCGGTCGCCGTGCCCACCGTGCAGCGGTACGGCACGCCGTCCTCGAGCCGGACGCTGACCGAGCCCGACACGGTGTTCACCCGGGCGGAGTCGGGGGTGCCCTGCAGGTCGAGGACGACGTCGGCGTTCACCCCGTCGGCCGTGAACCGCGGGATGGACCCGGTCGCGACGACGTCGCCGGAGACGGTGCGGACCGTCAGTTCGCCGTCGAGGTCGCGGACCGTGGTGGTGCCGGACACCGCGTGCACGGCGAGGTCGCCGGCGAGCCCGTCGACGACGACGTCGCCGGAGACCGAGTTGACCGAGGCGCCGCGGTTCGTGCCGGACAGCAGGGCGCCGGCGGAGACCACCCCGACCGTCACCCGGGCATCGCGGGGGACGAGGACGCTGACGTCGGCCGTGGCGCGCCCGCTGAACGACTTGAGGAAGCCGAGCGGGTCGTCCCAGCGGATCTGCGGGTGGTCGATCGTGAGCGTGTCACCGTCGAGCTCGATCTTGAGCGGCTTGCCGGAGACGCTGTGCACCTCCACCCGGGCGGTCGGCTCGTCGTGCGCGACGACGTCGACCTGTCCGCCGGCGAGTCCGACGCGCAGCGCGCGGACGATGCCGGTGTCGATCACCTTGGGCTCCTCGACGAGCCACTTCTCCTGTGCCATGCTGCCTCCTCGAACTCGCGATGCATCGCGTTTGGTGGTGTCACGGTACATCGCGAGTCGGTCGATGTCACGGGGCCGGTCCCACTCCCGGCACGGCGACGGCCCCGCTCCCGGAGGGGGAGCGGGGCCGTCGGACGGTCGTGCCTACTTCGCCTTGTCGAGCGCGGCCTGTGCCTGCTCGGCGGCGGCGTCGAGCGCCTCCTTCGGGCTCGTCTTCAGCAGCATCGCGGTCTGCAGCTGCGTCGACAGGGCGGCGCTCACCTCGCCGTAGGCCGTGATGGACGGACGGGCCTTGGCGTACTCGAGCTCGTCGGCGAAGGCCTTGAGCCGCGGGTTCTCCTCCAGGTACTGCTTCCACGTGGCGTTGTCCGCCGTGGCCTGGTTCGCGGGGAGCAGGCCCGTGGCGATGTCCCACTTCGCCTGGGTGTCCGGGCTGAGCCACCACTGCAGGAACCTCCACGAGGCGTCCTGCTGCTTCGTCGACGTCTTGATGATGTACGAGTTGTTCGTCCCGAGGTTCATCGCCGGCTCCTTGATGCCCGGCAGGGCGAAGACGCCGACGTTCTCCTTGCCGAGCGTGCTGTCGATCGTCGACAGGTCGTAGGCGCCCGTGATGGCCATCGCGGCCTTCTTCGACGTCAGGGCCGGCACCGC
This sequence comes from Curtobacterium sp. ME26, assembly GCF_903970945.1. NCBI lineage: Bacteria > Bacillati > Actinomycetota > Actinomycetes > Micrococcales > Microbacteriaceae > Curtobacterium > Curtobacterium sp. ME26. The sequence goes on along the minus strand of NZ_CAJCKG010000038.1, from coordinate 6,324 downwards.
GCCGTTGGTCGAGGTGGTGAGCAGCGACTGCGGGTACGCGGTGCCGTCCTCGAGCATGTCCGTCCAGCCGGTCAGGGCCTGCACGCCGGCGTCGCTGTTGAACTCGACCTTGGTGTTGTCCTCGTTGAGGAACTCGCCGCCGGCGCCCCACAGCATCGACTGCCAGGTGAAGACCGGCCACTCGCCGGTGCCGATCGGCAGGTAGGCGCCGTACTGGGTCGTGCCCTTCGTGAGCTTCTTCGCGTCGTCCTGGAACTCGGCCCAGGTGGTCGGGGTGTCCGTGATCCCGGCCTCCTTGAACATCTGCTTGTTGTAGACGACCGCGTAGTCGCCGATGTCGGTCGGCAGCGTGTACTGCTTGCCGTCGAACTCGCCGGTCGACAGCATGCCCTCGGTGAAGCTGTCCTTCGTGATGTCACCGCTGGACAGGTAGTCCTCGAGCGGGAGCACCTTGCCGGTCTCGATGACCTGCCCGGTCTGCTGCGGCGTGCTGTCCCCGAGCACCATGTCCGGCCCGGTGTCGTTCTTCAGCGCGTTGATGAGCTTCGCGTCGAACTGGTCGGACGAGGCGGCGTACTGCGCCTGGACCTGGATCCCGTCCTGCGAGGAGTTGTACTCGTCGATGAGCTTCTTCACCTCGGTGGCCTGGGGGCCGGTGTAGTTGTGCCAGACCGTGATCGTGGTCTTCCCACCGCTGCCGCCGGAGTTGCCGGTGACGGAGCCGCCGGAACACCCGGCCAGGGCCAGTGCGGCACCCACGGCGAGGGCCGTGGCGCCGAGCAGTCGCTTGCGCATGAGGTCGTCCTTTCTCGGACATCTGGTGGAGCGAGGAGTGGAGCGAGGAGTGGAGCAGGGAGTGGTGCGAGGGGGGGGGGGGGGGTACGGGGGGGGGGTCTGGGGTCAGCGGGGCCCGCCGGCCATCGCCGACACGATCTGCTTCTGGAAGATGACGAAGACGATGAAGACGGGCAGGATCGCGAGCGTCGACCCGGCCATCAGCAGGTTGAAGCTCTGGCTCGCGTTCGCCGACTGCAGCTGCGTGAGGCCGACCGACACCGTGAAGAACTCGGTCCGCGACGCCACGAGGAACTGGAAGAAGAAGTTGTTCCAGTTGTAGACGAAGGACAGGACGGCGAAGGAGCCGATCATCGGGGTCGCCATCGGCGTCACCACGGACCACATCCGGCGCCAGACGCCGGCGCCGTCGACCCGGCTGGCGTCCTCGATCTCGCTCGGGAACGAGGTGAAGAACTGCCGGAACAGGAAGGTGCCGAGGATCGACGGGATGTTCGGGACGATGAGGCCCTGGTAGCTGTTCAGCCAGTGCAGCGAGGACAGCAGGGTGATGAGCGGCGTGAACACGACCTCGAACGGCACGAGGAGCGCGGCGAGCAGGACGACGAAGACGATGTTCTTGCCGGGGAACTTCAGGCGCGAGAACGCGAAGCCCGCGGCCAGGCTCGTCACGATCTGGCCGGCGGTCGTCGCGATCGCCACGACAGTCGAGTTGAAGAAGTACAGCCCGAAGGGCGCGACGGTGAAGATGTCCGCGTAGTTCGACAGCTCCCACTGCCGCGGCAGGAAGCTCGGCGGGAAGGCGAGGGCCTCCTCCGAGGACTTGAAGCTCGTCAGGAGCATCCAGAGGAACGGGCCGAAGAACAGCACGACCGCGACGAGCAGGATGACGTGGCGCAGGACGGCCGGCGAGTGCTTGCGGAACAGCACCCGGAAGGGGCGGCTGCGGTGCGGACGGGAGGCACGGTGCGCGTCCGACGGGAGGGCGCGGGGAGCGATCTGGGTCACGGTGGCGGTCCTAGTTCAGCTCGATGGGGTCGCGGCGGTTGATGACCCGCAGCTGGACGACCGCGACGAGGATGCCGACGATGAGCAGGAGGACGGCGGCGGCACTGGCCGAGCCGCCGTGGAAGAACACGAAGCCCTGGTTGTAGATGTAGTAGAGGATCGTCTCGCTGGAGTTGATCGGACCGCCCTGGGTCAGGACGTAGACCTGGGTGAACACCTGCAGGGCGCCGATCACGCCGGTGATCGCGAGGAAGCCCGTGGTCGGGGCGACCAGGGGGAGCGAGATCGTGAAGAAGCGGCGGATCGGGCCGGCACCGTCGAGCGTCGCGGCCTCCATGTAGGACTGCGGGATGTTCGTCAGCGCGGCCGAGTAGATGATCATCGTGTAGCCGACGCCCTGCCAGATCGAGAAGACGATGACCGAGACCAGTGCCCACGGCTCGGACGTCAGGAAGCCGATCGGGGGTGCGCCGAGTGCGGTGACGACCCCGTTCACCAGGCCGCCGAGCGGCGACAGGATGAAGCTGAAGATCAGTGCGCTGCCGACGATCGGCGCGATGTACGGCACGAAGAGCAGTGCCCGGTAGACGCCGCGGCCGCGGAAGGGCTGGGCGAGCAGCGCGGCGAAGAACAGCCCGATCGCCATGGTCACCGGGACCACCACGACGACGTAGAGCGCGGTGTTGCCCGCCGCGCGGACGAACTCGCCGTCGCGGAACAGCCCGGTGAAGTTGGACAGTCCGACGAAGCCGTTGGTCTCGCCCGACGCCGGGTTCCAGTTCGTGAACGAGTAGAAGACCGTCTGTGCCAGCGGGTACAGGTAGAACAGCGCCAGCAGCACCGTCGTCGGGGCGATCAGCACGTAGCCCGCGCGGCCCTCGCGTCGTTCCATCCGGCTGGCGTCCGCGGTGGACGACCGTCGACCGGGAACGGTCACCCTGGTCGGGTTCTGAACCGCACTCGTCATGCGGACCTCCTCTTGGCTCGTCGTTGAACGCTAGGAATCGGCTGTTTCGAGCACATTACCGTTCGATCACCAAAAGTAAACAGTCGATTCTGCAACGACTTCGTTCGGCAATCGACCGTTTCGTCGCTACAGTGACGGCATGCACGAGCAGCACTTCCAGGACATGGCACGGAGCCCCGGATCGGTCGGGGACGTCCTCCGCCTGGTCCGCGTCTCGGACACGACCTCGCGCTCGAGCATCGCCCGCAGCACCGGCCTCGCGCCGTCCACGGCCTCGGCCCGCGTCGATGCCCTGATGGCCCTCGGTCTCGTCCGCGAGAGCGGTGCCGAGGGGTCGCGCGGCGGCCGCCGGGCACGACGGCTCGAGCTCGTCGCGGACGCCGGTTTCGTCGCCGCGGCCGACCTCGGCGCCCACCACGTGCGCATCGTGCTGACCGACCTGGCCGGCACGGTGCTCGCCGACACCGATGCGCTGGAGCACGGTGCCGGCACCGTGCCGGTCGCGGCTGGACCCCGTGCCTCGGTCGCCGCGCTGTGGGAGCGCTTCGTCGAGCTGGCCGCGGACAGCGGGCTCGACATGGCGCGCTTCCGTGGTGCTGCGATCAGCGTCCCCGCGCCGGTGTCGTACCCGGGCGGGAGCGTGGCGACGCCCTCGTTCGAGCCGTCCTGGCACGGGGCCGTGCTGCCCGAGCTCTTCGCCGAGTACACCGACGTCCCCGTCCTCGTCGAGAACGACGCCAACCTCATCGCCCTCGCCGAGCGTCCGGGCCCGGACCGCGTCGGCACCCTCGTCGCCGTGAAGCTCGGCACCCGCATCGGCTCCGGGGTCCTGCTCGACGGTCGGCTGCACCGCGGCGTGAGCGGCGCGGCGGGGGAGATCAGCCACACGCCGGTCGACGGCGAGGCCGCCATCGGCTGCACCTGCGGCGTGCCGGACTGCCTCGAGTCGGTGGCCTCCGGCGGGGCGATCGTCGCGCGGCTCCGTGCCGCCGGACACCGCGTCGGCGGGACGAGCGACGTCCTGGCACTCGCCGCGCAGGGCGACACCGACGCGCTCGACGAACTCCGACGGGCGGGCGAGCACATCGGCCGGGTGCTCTCCGGCATCGTGAACTTCTGCAACCCGAGCGAGGTCGTGCTCGCGGGGGCGATGTCCGCCTCGTCCGTGCTCGTCGCGACGATCCGCGGGGAGCTCTACCGGTCGTGCCTGCCGATGGTCGCCGACGCGCTCGACGTCCGGGCCAGCGCCTCGCCGCGTGACGCCGGCATCCGCGGCGCCACCGTACTCGCGGTCGACGAGGTCCTGGCGCCGACGCGGATCGACGACCTCGTCCGGACGGCAGCGGAGCAGACCGCGTGAGCGCCGCGGAGGGGACGTCCGAGCGACGCGGGGCGGTCGTCGCCGTCGACGTCGGCGGCACCACGGTCAAGGGGATGGTCCGGGTCGGCGACGTCGTGCTCGACCGTGTCGTCGTCCCGACCTTCGGCGCTGCGCCGGTCGTCGACGCCCTGGCAGCCGGTGGCCCGGCGCTCGCCGCGATCGCCGCGGTCGTCGACCGCCTCGCTGCCGCCGCTGCCCGGGCCGGGCACCCGCTCGCCGCGATCGGCCTGTGCACCCCGGGCGTCGTGGACTCCCCGGCGGGCACGGTCGTCGTCGCGGTGAACCTCGACTGGCGCGACCTGCCGATCGTCGCGCTCCTCGGCGACCGGTACGGCGTCCCCGTCGCGGTCGCACACGACGCCCGTGCCGCGGCGACGGCCGAGATCGCCGCACGGACCGCGGCCGGGCGCGACGTCACCGAGATGGTCTTCATCCCGATCGGCACCGGCATCTCCGCGAGCCTGGTCGTCGACGGTCGGCTCGTCGTCGGCGCCGCCGGGGGTGCCGGCGAGGTCGGGCACGTCTGCGTCCGCCCCGGCGGCGAGCAGTGCACCTGCGGACAGCGCGGCTGCGTCGAGGCGTACGCCTCCGCCCGGAACGTCGCGCGGCGCTACCGCGAGGCCGGCGGCACCATCGACGGCGGCGCCGAGGACATCGTCGCCGCCGTGGACACCGACCCCGTCGCCGCCGCGGTGTGGGCCGACGCGGTCGACGCCCTCGCCGCCGGTGTCGCGATCCTCGCGGCCGTGCTCGACCCCGCGGTCGTCGTCGTCGGCGGGGGCCTCGGGGAGTCCGGCGAGCGACTGCTCGCCCCGCTGCGCACGGCCGTCGACGCCCGGCTCGGCTGGCGACCGTCGCCCCGCATCGAGCAGTCGCTCGCCGGCGCCGGCGCGGGACTGGCCGGGGCCGCCCTGCTCGCCACGGCCGCCGCCGCACCGGCACCAGCACCAGCACCAGACCACGGAACCAGGAGGAACCCATGACCGAACAGCGACTCCGGATCGGCCTCGTCGGCGCGGGGGTGATCGCCCACGCCCACCTGCCGAACCTGCTCCGCATCGGTGACGTCGTCGTCTTCTCCGAGGTCGGTGCCGAGGAACTCGTGGCCGCGCACGGCGGCGAGGTCGTCGGCTCCCTCGACGAGCTCCTCGCCCGCGTCGACGTGGTGGACGTCGTCGTCCCCACCTACGCGCACGCCGAGGTCGTCCGTGCCGCGCTCGCCGCCGGCAAGGACGTCATCAGCGAGAAGCCCCTCGCCCGCACCGACGCCGACGCCGACGACCTGGTCCGCCTGGCGCACGAGGCCGGGCGGCAGCTCTACCCGGCGCACGTCGTGCGGTACTTCCCGGAGTACGTCCGCCTGAAGGCCGCCGTCGAGGCCGGGCAGCTCGGCGAGCTCGCCGTCCTGCGGTTCGTGCGGTCCGGTGCGTTCCCGACCCGCTCGGCCTGGTTCGCCGACCCCGCCCTCTCCGGCGGCATCATCATGGACCAGATGATCCACGACCTGGACATCGCGCGCTGGATCGCCGGCGACGTCGTCCGGGTCAGCGCGGTGCACGTGCGGAAGGGCACCGTCGACCACCCCGTCGAGGCCGCGCACGTCCTGCTCACCCACGCCTCGGGCGCGATCAGCCACATCGCGGGCATCTGGGGCCCGGCACACCTGCCGTTCGTCACCGAGTTCTCCGCAGCCGGCACGCTCGGCACCCTGTCGCACGACTCCCGCGACGAGCGGAACTACACGGCGGAGCTCCTCGACGAGGATGCCGTCGGCGGCGACCTGCCGGAGCTCGACCCCACCGAAGACCCCTACTTCCTCGAGATCCGCGAGTACCTCGGCGCGTTCCGGGGCGGCGCGGTGCCGCGCGTCTCGGCGGAGGACGGCGCCACCGCCGTCCGGATCGTCAACGCCGCGCTCCGCTCCGTCGAGACCGGACAGCCCGTCGACCTCGAGCCCGCCGCCGGCCGCACGCACGGGACGGTCACCGCATGAGCCCCCTGCGCATCGGCGTGCTGTCCTTCGCGCACACGCACGCGATCTCCTACCTCGCCGCGCTCCGGGCGATGCCGGACGTCGAGGTCGTCGGCACCGACCCGGACGGCACGTCGACCGGCACCGACCTCGTCGACCTCCGCGGCCGCGAGCTCGCCGAGGCCCTCGCCGTGCCGTACG
>NZ_CAJCKG010000037.1:0-29576 GCF_903970945.1 Curtobacterium sp. ME26 | reverse complement strand
CGTGGACGGACGGGAGGCGCGGTGCCAGCCGGCACCGCGCCTCCCGTCCGTCAGGGGGTCGCGATCAGTAGGTCGACGCGATGAGGTTCTCGGGGACCTCGCGCGCGGCGTCCTGGTCGACGAAGAACACCGTGCGCTTGCGGCCCTGCACACCGCCGACGGGGACCTCGTCCACCGCGGCGCCGGCCAGGGCGAGCCCGAGGACGGAGGCCTTCTCGGCGCCGGACAGGATCACCCAGACGCGCTGCGAGGCGTTGATCACCGGGAACGAGAGCGTCAGGCGCTGCGGCGGCGGCTTGGGGGAGTCGTCGACCGTCAGGACGGCACGGTCGGTGACGGACAGCTGCGGGAACTCCGGGAAGAGCGACGCCGTGTGCCCGTCCGGCCCGACACCGAGCAGCGAGATGTCGAAGCGCGGGGCGACGGCACCCTCGGGGGCGGCGTCCTGCAGTTCGCGCTCGTACTGCGCGGCGGCCTCGTCGATGGTGAGGCCGGCATCCGACGGCGCCATCGGGTGGATGTTGGCCTGCGGGATGTCGACGTGGTCGAAGAAGTCGGTCTGCGTGCCCGTGACGTTGCGGTCCGCGTCGCCCTCGGCGACCCAGCGCTCGTCGACCCACCAGACGTGGACCTTCGACCAGTCGACGCTCTCGCGAGCCGGCGACTGACCGATGGCGGCGAGCACCAGGGACGACACCGAGCCACCGCTGATCGCGATGTCGGCACGCTCCTGCTCGTCGAGCACGTCGATGATCTTCGTGATGAAGCGAGCGGCGACCGATGCGCCGAGGGCCTGCTTGTCCGGGTGTACGAGCACCCGTCGTTCGTTGGTCACGTGACTCCCGTGTTGGTGGGCCGGCTGGTCGGACGCCGGGTGACGTCCGACCGGCCGGGAGGGTGGTCAGCCCGCGATCGACTCGCGGATCTGGGGCACCCCGTGCTTGACGACGTCTCCGAAGAGGACGTCCGGGTCGAGTCTACGGAGTTCCTCTGCGAGGCAGTCACGCAGGTTGCGCCGCGGGAGCGACAGGTCGTGCGTGGGCTGCCCCGGCATCGACAGCGTGGCGACGTCGACGAGCGAGCGCTCGAGGTCGATCGGACCCGACGCCCGCTCGAGCTTCACGCCGTGGATGCCGCTCGAGCCCGTCGCACGGGGCGACGTGACGACGGCGACGGGGACCTGCAGCTGCAGCCGGAGCCACGCGGCGAGGAGGATCGTGGACGGGCTGTCGCTCGCCCCCGAGACCTCGACGGACGTGATCGACTCGTACGGCGGCTGGTCGAGCGCCGCGGCGAGCTGGTTCCGCCAGAGCGTCAGACGGGTCCACGCGAAGTCGGTGTCGCCGGGGACGTACGAGCGGCCGAGCGCCTCGATCGCGCCGTTCGGGTCCTTCTGCGCGGCGGCGTCGGTGATGCGGCGCTGCGCGATCCGGCCCAGCGCGGACGCCGCGGGCTGCTCGGGCGCGGTCTGCGGCCACCACGCGACGACGGGCGCGTCGGGGAGGAGCAGGCCGGTGACCAGGCTCTCCTCGTCCGTGGCGGTCTCGCCGTAGGCGCGGAGGACGATGACCTCGCTGGCGCCCGCGTCGCTGCCGACGCGGATCTGCGCGTCGAGGCGACCGGGGGACTTCGTGTCGCCGTCGTTCTTCGACACGATGATCACGCGCATCGGGTGCTCGCGCGAGGCCTCGTTCGCCGCCGAGATCGCCTCTTCCTCGTGGCCGAGGCCGGTCGAGATGATCAGCGTCAGGACGCGACCGAGGGCGACGGCGCCGCCCTCCTCGCGGATGTGGACGAGCTTCTTCTGGATCTTCGAGACCGTGGTGTTCGGCAGGTCGATCTTCATGGACGCCTCCAGGTCCGGCCGTCGCGGGCGAGGAGGTCGTCGGCGGACGACGGCCCCCACGTGCCGGGACGGTACTGCTCGGGCTGGCCCTGCGTGGCCCAGAACTCCTCGATCGGGTCGAGGATCTTCCACGACAGTTCCACCTCTTGGTGACGGGGGAACAGGGGCGGGTCGCCGAGGAGCACGTCGAGGATGAGTCGCTCGTACGCCTCCGGCGATGCCTCGGTGAACGCGTGGCCGTAGCCGAAGTCCATCGTCACGTCGCGCACCTGCGTGCCGACGCCGGGGACCTTCGAGCCGAACCGGAGCGTGACGCCCTCGTCCGGCTGCACGCGGATGACGAGCGCGTTCTGCCCGAGCGGCGCCTGCGTGTTGCCGTAGACGTCCTCGGGGACGCGCTTGAACACGATCGCGATCTCGGTGACACGACGGCCCAGGCGCTTGCCGGCGCGCAGGTAGAACGGCACGCCCTGCCAGCGTCGGGTCGCGATGTCGAGCTTGATCGCCGCGTAGGTCTCGGTCGTCGACTCGGGGTTCATCCCCGCCTCGTCGAGGAAGCCGAGCACCTTCTCGCCGCCCTGCCACCCACCGGCGTACTGGCCGCGGGCCGTCGCCGTGGCGAGGTCCTCCGGCAGCCGCACGGCCGAGAGCACCTTCTCCTTCTCGGCGCGGAGGTCCGCGGCCTTGAACGAGACGGGCTCCTCCATCGCCGTGAGGGCGAGGAGCTGCAGCAGGTGGTTCTGGATGACGTCGCGCGCCGCGCCGATGCCGTCGTAGTAGGCGGCACGTCCGGCGACGCCGATGTCCTCGGCCATCGTGATCTGCACGTGGTCGACGTAGTTCGAGTTCCAGATGGGTTCGTACATCTGGTTGGCGAAGCGGAGCGTCAGGAGGTTCTGGACGGTCTCCTTGCCGAGGTAGTGGTCGATGCGGAAGACGTCGTCGGGCGCGAAGACGCTCTCGACGATCGCGTTCAGCTCGCGCGCGGTGCGGAGGTCGGAGCCGAACGGCTTCTCGACGACCACACGGCTCCACGAGCCCTCGCGCTTCTCGGTCAGCCCGGACAGCTTGAGCTGCTCGGTGACGACCGGGAACATCTTCGGCGGGATCGACAGGTAGAACGCGTGGTTCCCGAGCGTGCCGCGCTGCGCGTCGAGCTCGTCGACGGTGCGCTTCAGCTCGAGGAACGCCTCGGGGTCGTCGAACGAGCCCTGGACGAAGCGGATGCCCTGTTCGAGCTGCTTCCAGACGGCCTCGTCGAACGGGGTGCGGGAGTGCTCCTGGACCGCGTCGTGCACGAGCTGGGAGAAGTCCTGGTCCTCCCAGTCGCGGCGGGCGAACCCGACGAGTGCGAACCCGGGCGGCAGGAGCCCCCGGTTCGCCAGGTCGTAGACCGCGGGCATCAGCTTCTTGCGGGACAGGTCGCCCGTCACGCCGAAGATGATGAGGGTGCTGGGTCCCGCGATCCGGTTCAGACGGCGATCGGTCGGCAGTCGGAGCGGGTTGTGCTCCGGGGTGACAGCCACCGGTGACATGAGTCGGTGAACTCCTTGTAGGTCGAACGGAGACGGCGGAGCGCTGCGCTGCTGTGGCAGCGGCGACTCCGCCGTCGTGGTGGTCGGGTCCGGCCGGGAGGCGCGCATCGCGCCCGGCGGGCAGGTCCTGACCGAGGGTGCCCGCGTCACGGGGACGGTGGTGCCGTCCCCGCGACGTTTCGGCTCCGGTTCCTGCTTACTTCGCGTTCTCGAGCGCGGTCTTCACCGTGTCGACGAGCTCGCCCCAGGAGACGTTGAACTTGTCCACGCCCTCCTTCTCGAGCAGCGCCACGACGTCGTCGTAGTCGACGCCCTGGGCGGCGATCTGGTCCATGACCTGCTGGGCGCCGTCGAACGAGCCGGCGATGGCGTCGCCGTGGATCTCGCCGTGGTCGAACGTGGCGTCGAGCGTCTTGCCCGGCATGGTGTTGACCGTGTTCGGCGCGGCGAGCTCGGTCACGTAGAGCGTGTCGGGCAGCGACGGGTCCTTGACGCCGGTCGACGCCCAGAGCGGACGCTGCGTGTTGGCACCCGACTCGAGCAGGCCCAGGGCGCGCTCGGTGGCGAACTGCTCGGTCCAGACCTGGTACGCGAGCTGCGCGTTGGCGATGCCGGCCTTCGACTTGAGGGCCTTCGCGTCGTCGGTGCCGACGGCGTCGAGGCGCTTGTCGATCTCGGAGTCGACGCGCGACACGAAGAACGAGGCGACCGAGTGGATCTTCGAGAGGTCGTGGCCGGCGGCCTTGGCCTTCTCGAGGCCACCGAGGTAGGCGTCGATGACGGCGCGGTAGCGCTCGAGCGAGAAGATCAGGGTGACGTTGACCGAGATGCCGGCACCGATGACCTCGGTGATGGCCTCGAGGCCCTCGAGGGTCGCGGGGATCTTGATGAGGACGTTCTCGCGGCCGACCTTGTCGAACAGGAACTTCGCCTGCTCGATGGTCTTCTGCGTGTCGTGTGCCAGGCCCGGCTCGACCTCGATCGAGACGCGGCCGTCGAAGCCCTTGGTCTCGTCGTAGATCGGCTTGAAGACGTCGGAGGCGTTCGCGACGTCCTGCGTGGTGATCTCGAAGATCGCCTCGGTGACGTCGGTGCCCTTCGCCGCGAGCTCCTTGACCTGCGAGTCGTAGCGCTCGCCCTTGGCGAGGGCCGACGCGAAGATCGTCGGGTTCGTGGTGACGCCCACGACGTTCTTCTGCTCGATGAGCTCGGTGAGCTTGCCGGTCTCGAGGAGCTCGCGCGACAGGTCGTCGAGCCAGATGCTGACGCCGACCTCGGAGAGGGCGGCGGTGGGGGTGTTCTCAGCCATGGGTTTCTCTTCTTCTTTCGTCGACCGGCCCGGTCTGCGTGACGCGACCGGGGCCGTGGTGTCGTGGTCTGGAGGCCGGGAGGCGCGGGTCGGGCCCGCTGCGTGCCTCCCGGCAGAGGGGCCGGACCCGGCGTACCGGATCCGGCCCCTCGTGGGTCAGGACGCTGCGATCGATTCCTTGGCGGCTGCGACCACGTGCTCCGTGGTGAAGCCGAACTCGGCGAAGAGTCGCTGGTAGTCGGCCGATGCACCGAAGTGCTCGATCGACACGCTGCGGCCCTTGTCGCCGACGATGTCGCGCCAGCTCATCGCGATGCCGGCCTCGACCGAGACGCGTGCGGTGACGGCCTTCGGCAGGACCTGCTCGCGGTAGTTCTCCGACTGCTCGAAGAACCACTCGAGCGACGGGGCGCTCACGACGCGGGCGTTGATGCCCTCGCCCTTGAGCTGCTCGCGGGCGTCGACGGCGATCTGGACCTCGGAGCCGGTCGCGATGAGGATCACGTCCGGGGTGCCGTTCGGCGCCTCGGCCAGCACGTACGCACCCTTGCCGACGTTCTTCGCCGAGGCGAAGGTGTCGCCGGACGCCTCGCCCTCGCCGCGCTCGAAGACGGGGAGGTTCTGGCGGCTCAGCGCGATGCCGGCCGGGCGGTCCTTGTGCTTGAGCATCTCGAGCCAGGCGTACGAGACCTCGTTCGCGTCGGCCGGACGGACGACGTCGAGACCCGGGATCGCGCGGAGCGCGGTGATCTGCTCGATCGGCTGGTGCGTCGGGCCGTCCTCGCCGAGGGCGATGGAGTCGTGGGTCCAGACGTAGATCGCCGGCGCCTTCATGAGCGCGGCGAGACGGACCGCCGGACGCATGTAGTCGCTGAAGATCAGGAAGGTGCCGCCGAAGGGGCGGGTGTTCCCGTGCAGGACGATGCCGGACAGGATCGAACCCATCGCGTGCTCGCGGATGCCGAAGTGCAGCACGCGGCCGTACGGGTCGGTGCTCCAGGTCTTCGTCGACGCCTCGGCCGGACCGAAGGACTTCGCGCCCTCGATCGTGGTCAGGTTCGACTCGGCGAGGTCCGCCGAACCGCCCCAGAACTCGGGCATGAGCGGCGCGATGGCGTTGATGACCTTGCCGGAGGCGGCGCGGGTCGAGACGGCCTTCTCGGTCGGGAAGACCGGCAGCGCCTCCTCGAGGCCCTCGGGGAGCTCGCCCGCGTTGATGCGGTCGAGCATGGCCTTCTTCTCCGGGTTGGCAGCAGCCCACGCGTCGAAGGTCTTCGTCCACTCGGCGTGCTCGGCCTGGCCCTTGGTGATCGCACCGCGGGTGTACTCGAGGACCTCGGGGTCGACGTGGAAGGTCTGCTCGGGGTCGAAGCCGAGGACCTCCTTGAGGCCCTTGAGCTCCTCGCCGCCGAGGGCGGAACCGTGGATCTTGCCGGAGTTCTGCTTGGTCGGCGACGGCCAACCGATGATCGTCTTGAGGACGATGAGCGACGGCTTGGTCGTCTCGGCCTTGGCGGCCTCGACGGCACGGTACAGCTCCTCGACGTCCTCGGAGTACTCGCCGGTCTTCTTCCAGTCGACGTGCTGGACGTGCCAGCCGAGCGCCTCGTAGCGGGCGGCGACGTCCTCGGAGAACGCGATGTCGGTGTCGTCCTCGATCGAGATCTGGTTCGAGTCGTAGAAGACGACCAGGCGACCGAGCTGCTGGCGACCGGCGAGGCTCGCGGCCTCGTTCGTGACGCCCTCCTGCATGTCGCCGTCACCGGCGATCACGTAGGTGAAGTGGTCGAACGGCGACTCGCCGTCGGCGGTCTCCGGGTCGAACAGGCCGCGCTCGAAGCGCTGCGCGTAGCCGAAGCCGACGGCCGAGGCGAGGCCCTGGCCGAGCGGGCCGGTGGTGATCTCGACACCGTCGGTGTGGCCGTACTCCGGGTGACCCGGGGTCTTCGAGCCCCACTTGCGCAGGTGCTGCAGGTCCTCGAGCTCGAGGCCGTAGCCGTGCAGGTAGAACTGCACGTACTGGAGGATCGAGGCGTGCCCCGCGGAGAGGATGAAGCGGTCGCGGCCGATCCAGGTGGAGTCGCTGGGGTCGCGACGCATCACCTTCTGGAAGAGCAGGTGGGCGACGGGCGCGAGGCTCATCGCGGTGCCGGGGTGACCGTTGCCGGCGGCCTCGACCGAATCGGCGGCGAGGACGCGCGCCGTGTCGACGGCCTTCCTGTCGATGGCGTCCCAGGTGAATTCAGCCACTTGGATGTTGACCCTTCGTTGTTGCGACATGTGCGAGGGCTCGTGCCATCGCACGGACATGATCGCCGTCCCGGGGCCGGATGTCGTGTCGCCGTACGACGGCGGCCGACCGGCTCGATGCGGCCGACGTCATCGGGGCGCGCACTGCGGGAGGCCCCTCCAGCATAGTGACCACGCACACAGAAGGTGTCCAGGTGACGACGGTGCCGTGTCGGGCGTGGGCCCGGGCGGCGGGGCGGGGCAGCATCGCGGCGCCTCGATGGCCTAAACTAGGGACGGCCCGTGTGCATTCCGGGTCGACGCACGCCCCGACGGTGACGGAGCCGCCCACCGAGCGTGCGAGCTGACGCGAATGGACTGAGGTTCCCCTGTTGACTGCCACCGCGACCCGGCCCGACACCGATCGACCCCGCTCGTCGCTGTCCCGCAAGGTCCGGGCGTACGTCTCGCTGACGAAGCCCCGGGTCATGGAGCTGCTGCTCGTGACCACGGCGCCGACGATGTTCCTGGCGGAGCGCGGCGTGCCGGACCTGTGGCTCGTGTTCTGGACGATGCTCGGCGGCGCCATGTCCGCCGGGTCCGCCTCGGCCTTCAACTGCTACATCGACCGCGACATCGACCGGCTGATGAAGCGGACGAGCACGCGCCCCCTGGTCACCGGGGAGCTCTCCGACCGCGAGGCCCTGGTGTTCTCGTGGGTGCTCGCCGTGCTCTCCACCGCGGTACTCGGGTTCCTCGTGAACTGGCTCGCCGCGGCGCTCAGCGTCATCGCGATCCTCATCTACGTGTGCGTCTACACGCTGTGGCTCAAGCGCCGCACGCCGCAGAACATCGTGTGGGGCGGGTCGGCCGGCTGCATGCCCGTGCTCATCGGGTGGGCCGGCGTCACCGGGTCGCTGACCTGGGCGCCCGTCATCCTGTTCATGGTGATCTTCCTCTGGACGCCGCCGCACTACTGGCCGCTGTCGATGAAGTACCGCGACGACTACGACGCCGCCGACGTCCCGATGCTCGCGGTGGTCCGCGGCCGCACGGTGGTCGGGCTCCAGGTCGTTCTGTACGCCTGGGCGACGCTCGTCTGCTCGCTGCTGCTCATCCCGGTCGCGAACATGGGGCCGCTCTACACGGTGGTCGCGCTGGCCGGCGGGATCTGGTTCGTCGTCGAGTCGCACCGCCTGTACTCGCGGGCGATCCAGCACGTCGAGCAGGTCCACCCGATGCGCGTGTTCCACAGCTCGATCACGTACCTGACGCTGCTGTTCATCGCGGTGGGCATCGACCCGCTGCTGCCGCAGGTCTTCACCTTCTCGCTGTAGGGCGGGTCTGCCCCAGCGCACGAGACGCCGCCGGTCCCCGGCGGCGTCTCGTGCGTCCGGGCGCGTGCGGGGCACGGTGGCGCTGTCGCCGGTGCGTGTGGGGCGTGCAGGTGCCCGACCACCGGACGGGAGGCGCGGTGCGGACGGGTGGCGCGCCTCCCGTTCGTAACGTGGTCGGGGCGAAGCCGTCTGCCGCGGTTGCCCGAGCAGGCTCCGGAACGACGACATCCCACGCGTCGATCGACGCGTGGGATGTCGGTAGAGCGGTGCCGTCGGCGCGGCTCAGGCGGCGACGGGCTCCCGGTGGGCCGAGCGGCCGGCGCTCGCGCGCGTCGAGAGCACCAGGACGGTGACGGCGCCGACGAGCAGCCCCGCGAGCACCATGTGCGTGCCCACGAGGCCCACCGGCAGGCCCGTGCGCGCCTGGGTCAGCCCGACGGCGATCTGGACGAACTCGACGACCAGCAGCAGGAGCGCCCACCGGCTCGACGTCCGCAGCAGCACCGCCCCGACGACGAGGACCAGCGTGAGGCCGAACAGGACGTAGGCGGGCACCGCGTGCAGGTGCTCCATGAGCTGCGGGTCGAAGCCCGTGCGGTGCAGTCGGCCGCCGTCGACGGCCTCGTCGGCCCCGGCGTGCGGCCCGGACCCCGTGGTGAGGATGCCGACGAGCACCGTGACCGCGGTGGCGGCGACGGTGCCCCGGACGACGCCGGTGTACCAGGCCGGCACCAGTCGGGCGGCGGCACGCGGACCGTTCATCGAACGGTAGACGAGGGTCGCGGTGACCGCGACGAGCGTCGTCGAGACGACGAAGTGCAGGCCGACGACGAAGGGGTTGAGGTTCGTCAGCACGCTCAGGCCGCCGATGACGGCCTGCACCGGGATGGCGATGCCCTGGGCGAACGCGAGCCAGAACAGCTCGGGACGCGTCCGGCGCATCCGGACGACCGCGAGGAACATCGCGATCGCGACCACGACGAGCACGAAGGTGAGGAGCCGGTTCCCGAACTCGATGACGCCGTGGACGCCCATCTCGGGCGTCGACACGAGCGACTCGGCGGTGCACTTCGGCCAGGTCGGGCAGCCGAGGCCCGACGCCGTCAGCCGGACGAGGCCGCCCGTGCCGATGAGCACGACCTCGACCACGAACGAGGCCCAGGCCAGCCAGATCACGCGACGGTCGACGGCGCGGGGGAGCGACCACCACCGCGGGTTGCGGGTGTCCGGCTGGACGCCCTGCTCGACGGTGGGTCCGACGCGAGTCACGAGGGTGGTGCCTTCCTGTTGTTCCGTGCGGTGAACCTGTAGGATTCGAGGGTTCAGCGGCAGTCAAGTCTAGGCAGGCGCCGGCTCCGAATGGGCCGTGTTCGCCGGTGCAACCCGAGACTCCGTGGAACCATCGACGTTGCGGGGCAGCAGCGCCGTGGCTCCTCCTGTCGGAGGTCCGCGGTGGAATGGCGTCCGGACGTCCCGGGTTGTCACCCGGAGACGCTGCTTCTGCGAGAAGGAAACGAGGAGACCATGTCCGACGTGCTCATCGACCGTCCCGAACTCGAAGGGCTCGGCCAGTACGAGTTCGGCTGGTCCGACTCCGACAGTGCCGGTGCCTCCGCTCGACGCGGCATCTCCGACGAGGTGGTCAGTGACATCTCCGCCCGCAAGGACGAGCCGGAGTGGATGCGCAAGCTCCGCCTCAAGGCGCTGACGCTGTTCGACCGCAAGCCGATGCCCTCGTGGGGCGCTGACCTGTCGGACATCGACTTCGACAACATCAAGTACTTCGTGAAGTCCACGGAGAAGCAGGCCCAGACCTGGGAAGAGCTGCCCGAGGACATCCGCAACACCTACGAGCGTCTCGGCATCCCCGAGGCCGAGCGCCAGCGCCTCGTCGCCGGCGTCGCCGCGCAGTACGAGTCCGAGGTCGTCTACCACCAGATCCGCGAGGACCTGGAGGAGCAGGGCGTCATCTTCATGGACACCGACACGGCGCTGCGCGAGCACCCCGAGTTCTTCGAGGAGTACTTCGGCTCCGTGATCCCGGCCGGCGACAACAAGTTCGCCGCGCTGAACACCGCCGTCTGGTCCGGCGGCTCGTTCGTCTACGTCCCGAAGGGCGTGCACGTCGAGATCCCGCTGCAGGCCTACTTCCGGATCAACACCGAGAACATGGGCCAGTTCGAGCGGACGCTGATCATCGCGGACGAGGACTCCTACGTCCACTACATCGAGGGCTGCACCGCTCCGATCTACAAGTCGGACTCGCTGCACTCGGCCGTGGTCGAGATCATCGTGAAGAAGAACGCCCGCGTGCGCTACACGACGATCCAGAACTGGTCGAGCAACGTCTACAACCTCGTCACCAAGCGTGCGATCGCGCACGAGGGCGCGACGATGGAGTGGATCGACGGCAACATCGGCTCCAAGGTGACGATGAAGTACCCGTCGATCTACCTCGCCGGCGAGCACGCCAAGGGCGAGACGCTCTCCGTCGCGTTCGCCGGCCCCGGCCAGCACCAGGACGCCGGTGCGAAGATGGTCCACATGGCGCCCTACACGACGTCGTCGATCGTCTCGAAGTCGATCGCCCGTGGAGGCGGCCGCGCCGGGTACCGCGGCGAGGTCCGCGTGGACCCGGCCGCGCACCACGCCGCGAACACGGTCCGCTGTGACGCGCTGCTCGTCGACACCATCAGCCGCAGCGACACCTACCCGGCGATCGACATCCGCGTCGACGACGTCCAGCTCGGGCACGAGGCCACGGTCTCGCGTGTGAGCGAGGAGCAGCTCTTCTACCTGATGTCCCGCGGCATGCCGGAGGACGAGGCGATGGCGATGATCGTCCGTGGCTTCATCGAGCCGATCGCCCGCGAGCTCCCGATGGAGTACGCGCTCGAACTCAACAAGCTCATCGAGATGAGCATGGAAGGATCCGTCGGCTAGATGTCGAACACCAGTACCAACCCGACACCGACCGACGGGACCACCCCCGCGCCCCGCATCGATCAGCCGGTCGAGCCCTCGGCAGCGGCGCAGGGCACCGAGCAGCACGGCGCTCGCGCCCACTCCGACGGCGGCTGGGACGCGAAGGTCCCCGTGCAGACCCGCTCGGAGCGCCCGCAGTCCGGTGAGCTCGACGCCTTCCCGCCGGTGACCGGCCGCGAGGTGAACTGGAAGTTCGCACCGCTGGCGAAGCTCCAGCCGCTGCTCGACGGTGGCCTGGACGGCTCGGCGTACCCGTTCCTCGCCCGGCAGACCGAGGGCGCGGACGTCGAGTGGGGTCGCAGCGACGACCCGGCCGTCGGCTCCGCCGGGCTGCCCGAGGACCGCGCTGCGGCCGCGGCGTGGACCGCTCGTGACGCGGTCCTCAAGGTCACCGTCAAGGCGACCGAGGCGCACGAGTCGATCTCGATCACCCGCTCGGACTTCGGCACACAGCCCCGCGCGGCGCACACGGTCATCACGGCCGAGCAGCACGCGCAGGGCATCGTCGTGATCGACAACCGCGGCTCGGCGCTCCTCAGCGAGAACGTCGAGATCGTCGTCCGCGACGGTGCTCGGCTCACGGTCGTCAGCCTGCAGGACTGGGACGACGACGCCGTGCACGTGTCGACGCAGTTCGCCGAGGTCGGCCGTGACGCCTTCCTCAAGCACGTGGTGGTCTCGCTCGGCGGCGACGTCGTCCGGGTCAACCCCTCGACGCACCTCGGCGCGCAGGGCGCGGACACCGAGATGTACGGCGTGTACTTCGCCGACGCGGGGCAGTACATCGAGCAGCAGGTGTACGTGAACCACGACGCACCGAACACCCGCGGCCGCGTCAACTACAAGGGCGCGCTGCAGGGCGAGGGCGCGCACACCGTGTGGATCGGCGACGTCCTCATCGGCCGCGCCGGTGACGGCACCGACTCGTACGAGCAGAACCGCAACCTCGTCCTCACCGACGGCACGCGTGCGGACAGCATCCCGAACCTCGAGATCGAGACGGGCAACATCGAGGGCGCCGGCCACGCGAGTGCGACCGGTCGCTTCGACGACGAGCAGCTGTTCTACCTGCAGGCCCGCGGCATCCCGGAGGAGGAGGCCCGTCGTCTCGTCGTGCTCGGCTTCCTCGTCGAGGTCATCCAGAAGATCGGCGCGCCCGAGCTCGAGGAGCGCCTCATCGCCGCGGTGGAACAGGAGCTCGCCGACGGCCGCACCGCGGTCGCGGCGGCCGAGCCCGAGGCCGAGCAGGCGGACGCCTGATGGCCGAGAAGGTCTGCGCCGAGTCCGAGATCGCCGTCGACAGCCCGATGCGCGCGGTTGTCGACGGGACGGCCGTCGCGATCGTGAAGGACTCCGCGGGCACGGTGCACGCCATCGGGGACACCTGCACCCACGGCGACATCTCGCTGGCCGAGGGCTTCGTCGAGGGCGACACGCTCGAGTGCTGGGCCCACGGGTCGCGGTTCTCGCTCGCCACCGGCAAGCCGCAGAACTTCCCCGCGTACGAGCCCGTGCCGGTCTTCCGGGTCGAGGTCCGCGACGGCGACGTCTATGTCGACGTGCACGACCCGGTCCCGGTCGACTGACCAGCGCCCCACTGCTTCCGCGGCTGACGCCGCACCTGACGCTTCAACCGAAGGAACGTGAATGTCCACTCTCGAAATCCGTGACCTGCAGGTCTCGATCGACACCGACCAGGGTGTCAAGGAGATCCTCAAGGGCGTCGACCTGACGATCAACGAGGGCGAGATCCACGCGATCATGGGCCCGAACGGCTCCGGCAAGTCGACCCTGGCCTACACGATCGCCGGGCACCCCCGGTACAACGTCGTCGGCGGCTCGATCACGCTCGACGGCGAGGACGTCCTCGCGATGAGCGTTGACGAGCGCGCCCGCGCCGGCATGTTCCTCGCGATGCAGTACCCGGTCGAGATCCCCGGCGTGACGGTGTCGAACTTCCTCCGCACCGCCAAGACGGCGATCGACGGCGAGGCACCGGCGCTGCGCGGCTGGGTCAAGGACCTCCGCCAGTCGATGGCCGACCTCAAGATGGACTCGTCGTTCGCCGAGCGCAACGTCAACGAGGGCTTCTCGGGCGGCGAGAAGAAGCGCCACGAGATCATGCAGCTCGAGCTCCTCAAGCCGAAGTTCGCCGTGCTCGACGAGACCGACTCCGGTCTCGACGTCGACGCGCTGAAGATCGTCTCCGAGGGCGTCAACCGTGCCAAGGCAGCCACCGGCCTGGGCGTGCTGCTCATCACGCACTACACGCGCATCCTCCGCTACATCAAGCCGGACTTCGTGCACGTGTTCGTGGCGGGCAAGGTCGCCGAGCAGGGCGGCCCGGAGCTCGCCGAGCGCCTCGAGAACGAGGGCTACGACCGCTACGTGCAGGCCGCGGCGGCGGGCAACTGATGATCGCCGCACTCACCCCGGAGAAGTTCGACGAGGTCGTCGAGGGCCTCAAGGAGGTCCAGGACCCGGAGCTCGGCGTCAACATCGTCGACCTCGGCCTCATCTACGACCTCGCGATGGACGACGAGGCGAACGCACTCGTCATCAGCATGACGCTGACGAGCGCGGGCTGCCCCCTCACCGACGTCATCGAGGGCGACACGGCCAACGCGCTCGACGGCATCGTCGACGCGTTCCGGATCAACTGGGTCTGGATGCCGCCGTGGGGTCCCGAGCGGATCACGGACGACGGACGCGAGATGATGCGCGCGCTCGGCTTCTCGATCTAGACGCCACCACGGACGGACGGGAGGCGCGGTGCCGGCTGGCACCACGCCTCCCGTCCGTCGTCGGTGGGGGAGTCGGTCGCGGCCCGAGCGGGCGGGATCCGTCACGGTCGACCGTTCCCGGCGACAGCAAGTGCGCGTCCGGCGAGCGACGCACGGCGTGTCCTGCACGCTCGCATGGCGCGCTGGAACGTGCGGGCACGGACGACGAGGGGCCCCGCACCGGACGGTGCGGGGCCCCTCGTGTCGGGGTCGCGTCAGCGGCGGCCGACCAGCTTCCACGCCAGGGGCAGGACGCCGGCGGCGATGAGCGCCTTGGCGACCCCGCCGACGATGAACGGGTACAGGCCGGCGCCGAGCACCGAGTGCAGGTCGTTCGGTAGACCGAGTGCGCCGAGGGCGACGGCGAGGTACGGCAGACCGGTCACGAACGGGATCGCGCTGGCGAGCAGCATCGCGACGGTGGCACGGCCGACCTTCCGGTCCCAGTTGCGACGGGCGAGCCAGCCGATGACGCCGGCGGCCGGCACGAAGCCGATCACGTAGCCGAAGCTCGGGAGCGCGAGGGCCTGCAGGCCGCCCTGCATGTCGGCGAAGAACGGGGCACCGGCGAGGCCGGCGACCGCGTAGACGAGCAGCGCGAGCATGCCGCGGCGGGCGCCGAGCGTCGCGCCGACGAGCACGACCGCCAGGGTCTGGCCCGTGACCGGCACCGGCCACATCGGGACCTCGAGCTGCGCGAGCGCCGCGGTGAAGAGGGCACCGCCGGCCACGAGGGCGGCGTCGGTGGCGAGGCCCGAGGTGCGGATGCGGTCGGCGAGGACTGCGCGGCGAGCGAACCCGGTGGCGTTCGTCATGGATTCTCCTAGAATGGACTGCTGGTCCCGTTCGAGGACCATCGGTCCCGTCAGCGTAGCGGTGCACCTCCCGCACACGTCGTTGTGCACATCACCAACTGATTGGACGTCCTCTAGTGCTTGCCGTGCACGACCTCGAGATCCGTGTCGGGGCCCGCCTCCTCATGGAGAACGTGTCCTTCCGTGTCGAGAAGGGTGACAAGATCGGCCTCGTCGGGCGCAACGGCGCCGGCAAGACCACGATGACCAAGGCGCTGGCGGGTGAGTCGCAGCCGACCGACGGCAAGATCGACCGCTCCGGCGAGATCGGCTACCTGCCGCAGGACCCGCGGTCGGGCAACCCGGAGGACACCGCGCGGAAGCGCATCCTCGACGCCCGCGGTCTCGGCGAGCTCGTCGAGGGCATCCGCCAGGCGACGCTCGACATGGCGAGCGAGGACGCCGACGTCGCCGAGAAGGCCATGCGCCGCTACAGCCGGCTCGACGACCAGTTCAACGCGCTCGGCGGCTACGCAGCCGAGGCCGAGGCCGCCTCCATCGCGTCGAACCTCAAGCTCCCGGACCGCATCCTCGACCAGCCGCTCAAGACGCTCTCCGGTGGTCAGCGCCGCCGCATCGAGCTCGCGCGCATCCTGTTCTCGGACGCCGAGACGATGATCCTCGACGAGCCGACCAACCACCTCGACGCCGACTCGATCGTCTGGCTGCGGGAGCACCTCAAGACCTACCCGGGCGGCGTCATCGTCATCTCCCACGACGTCGAGCTCGTCGACGAGGTCGTCAACCGCGTGTTCTACCTCGACGCCAACCGGCAGACCATCGACGTCTACAACATGGGGTGGAAGCTCTACCAGCGGCAGCGTGCCGCCGACGAGGAGCGCCGCCGCAAGGAGCGCGCGAACGCCGAGAAGAAGGCCGCCACGCTCAAGGACCAGGCCGCCCGGTTCGGCGCGAAGGCCACGAAGGCCGCGGCGGCGCACCAGATGGTCGCACGCGCCGAGAAGCTGCTCGCGGGCCTCGAGGACGAGCGCGCCGTCGACCGCGTCGCGAAGCTGCGGTTCCCGACGCCCGCGGCGTGCGGTCGCACCCCGCTCATGGCCGAGGGGCTGTCGAAGTCCTACGGCTCGCTCGAGATCTTCGCCGGCCTCGACCTGGCGATCGACCGCGGCTCGCGCGTCGTCATCCTCGGCTTCAACGGCGCCGGCAAGACGACGCTGCTCCGGATCCTCGCGGGTGCCGACCAGCCGGACACGGGCGAGATCCTGCCCGGGCACGGCCTGCGCATCGGGTACTACGCGCAGGAGCACGAGAACATCGACGTGAACCGCTCGGTCATCGAGAACATGGTCTCGGCGTCGCCGAACCTCACCGAGACCGAGGCACGACGGGTGCTCGGGTCGTTCCTCTTCACCGGCGACGACGGCTACAAGAAGGCCGGCGTCCTCTCCGGCGGTGAGAAGACGCGTCTGTCGCTCGCGATGATCGTCGTCTCGGGTGCGAACGTGCTGCTCCTCGACGAGCCCACGAACAACCTGGACCCCGCGTCGCGCGAGGAGATCCTCGGCGCGCTGGCCGGGTACGAGGGCGCGGTCGTCCTCGTGTCGCACGACGCCGGCGCGGTCGAGGCGCTGAACCCGGAGCGCGTGCTCCTGCTGCCGGACGGCACCGAGGACCACTGGAACAAGGACTACGCGGAGCTCATCGAGCTGGCGTAGCCGGAGACGGACGGGAGGCCCGTGGCGGAGTCCGCCACGGGCCTCCCGTCCGTCCGGCGGTCGCCGTGCGGTCAGCGACCCGCGCCCAGCAGTTCGTCCTCGACCTCGTCGTCGGAACGGGGCTTGGCGTCCTTGCGCCGCTGCCGCTCCAGCGCGCGCTCGCGCTCCTCGGGGTCGTCCTGGTTGAGGTTCCGGTACTCCTGCACCATCAGGTACGCCAGGAAGCCGAAGCCGCCGGCCGCGAACAGGAACCACTGGATGAAGTAGCTGAGGTGGAGCCCGGTGTCGGCACTCGGGCGGTCCCACCCCAGCGGGCGGGATTCGGCCGGCGCGGGGGACTCCGCGGCGAGCTGCCCGTAGGCGCCCGTCCAGATCGGGGTGTCGACCTTCGCCGCGACGTCGGCGAGCGTCACGGACTGCACCTGGTCGGTGTGGGCGGGATCGGTGCGGCCGGGGATGCGGGGCTCGCTCTGCTGCAGGCGAGCCGTGACCGTCACCTCGCCGCTCGGCGGGGCGGGCACGTGGTCCGGGGCGTCCTGCCGGTTGCCCGTCGGCACCCAGCCGCGGTCCACGACGAACGCCCGACCGTCGGCGGTGACGAGCGGGGTGAGGACCTCGAAGCCCGGCTGGCCGTTGTGCACACGGTTGCGCACGAGGAGCTGGTCGGCGACGTCGTAGCGGCCCGTCACCTCGACCCGCAGCCACTGCTGGTCGTCGTTCCAGCTCGATGCCCGGGGGAGCGCCTGGTCGACGGGTACGGGGGTGTGGTCGTAGTTCTGCGCGATCTGCTCGTTCTGGCGGACGGCCTCGTTCCGGCGGTCCCACTGCCACATGCCGAACAGGGTGCAGACGATCGCGAAGGCGACCGCGATCGCGAAGTAGCCGAGCCAGCGACGGCTGCGGACGAAGCCCCAGCCGACGAACGGGTCCGGTGCGCCTCCGGGAGCCGGAGCGTCGTCGCGGTCGAGCACCGCCGTCGGACCACGGTCGCCGGCCGCCGCACGCTGGATCCTCGCGGCGTGCTTCCGGCCGTAGCGGGCGCTCGGGTCGAACTGCTCCGTCATCGTCCGGTGCCGCTGGAGCGCACCCCGACGTCGTTCTTCGGGGCGTCCTCGCGGGCACGGACGTCGTCGAGGTGGTCGACGTCCTCGTGCATGCCGGTCACGCGGACCGGGAACGAGCGGGAACGCAGGTAGTCGGCGAGGAAGTCGCAGTGCTCCTCGCACGCGGCCCAGATCTTCACGCGGTCGATGGCGTGGATGCGCGGGTTGCGCCAGTTGACACGCCACTCAGCGGTGTTGGTGCAGCCCGCGCGCGAGCAGACCGGCGTCGAACCGGGCTCGGTGAACAGGTCGAACGTCGCCCCCATCAGCGGCGTGCCCGGGGCTTGGCGGACCAGACGCGGGAGCGGTCACCGTTCCGCTGCCACTCCTCCTGCGCGTGCTGCGCCTGCTCGCGCAGGCGCTCCTGCTCGGCACGGTACGCCTCGGCACGGGCGTCCTCCTGCCGTTCGCGGAGGCGCGGGTCGACGGCGTCGTACAGCTCGATGGCGCCGGCCGGGGACACGATGTCGCTCTCGGCGCGGCTGCCGGCGTTCGCGAGGATGACCGCGACCCACGGGATGACGGCGGCGAGGACGATCGGGATCACCGCGAGCCACGAGTGCCAGGTCGTCCAGATGAGCACGGCGCCGATGAAGCACACGACGCGGACGGCCATCTGCCAGACGTACTTCGACAGCCGGTGTGCGCGATCGAGTTCGGGGGAGTCCGGCAGTGACGTGATGCTCTGCGTGGAACCCGAGGTGGTGTGCGTCGCGTGGAACCGGCGCTGCGTCGACTTCATACGGTGTTCTTCCATTCGCCCGGACACCAGCCTAAGCCCGCACCACCGACAGTGGGCCCGCCGCGCGGGGGACAGGTGCGGGGGCCGGCTCCGGTACGCTCGTCCGGGCGTGTCCGGCGGTCCTGGCGACCGTGGCGCGCCGTGTCACCACCACTCGAACGGAAGCGCGATCATGACCACCTCTCGTACCGTCCTCGTCACCGGCGGCAACCGCGGCATCGGCCACGCCCTCGCGGCCCGCTTCGTCGCCGCCGGACACCGCGTCGCCGTCACCTCCCGCAGCGGCCAGGGCGGCCCCGAGGGCGCGCTCACCGTCGCCGCCGACATCACGGACTCCGCCTCGGTCGACGCCGCGTTCACGCAGGTCGAGGCCGAGCTCGGCCCGATCGAGGTGCTCGTCGCCAACGCCGGCATCACGAACGACCAGCTGCTGCTCCGCATGTCCGAGGAGGACTTCACGAGCGTGGTCGACACGAACCTGACCGGCACCTTCCGGGTCGTCAAGCGCGCCACGAAGGGGATGATGAAGGCGAGGTTCGGCCGGATCGTGCTGATGTCGAGCGTCGTCGGTGCCTACGGCCAGGTCGGCCAGGTCAACTACGCGTCGTCGAAGGCCGCGCTCGTCGGCATGGCGCGGTCGATCACCCGTGAGCTCGGCTCGCGGGGCATCACGGCGAACGTCGTGGCGCCGGGCTTCATCCAGACAGACATGACCGCCGCGCTCCCGGAGGAGCTGCAGGCCGAGTTCAAGAAGCAGATCCCGGCGGCGCGCTACGGCACCGTGGACGACGTCGCCGACGCCACGCTGTTCCTGGCGAGCGACGGCGCGGGGTACGTCTCCGGGGCGGTCATCCCGGTCGACGGCGGTCTCGGGATGGGCCACTAGGACCGCACCAGGCGGCGCGGCGGCTCAGCCGCGCAGGCCCAGTGCGGCGAGCACCGGCGAGAGGTCGCGGTCGACCACCGCCACGTCGGCCTCGGCGCGCACGCGCGGCTTCGCGTCGAAGGCGACCGACAGCGCCGCGACACGCATCATCTCGAGGTCGTTCGCCCCGTCACCGACCGCGACGGTCTGCGCCGCTCCGACCCCGTCGGCACCGGCCCACTCGCGCAGCGCGGCCGCCTTGGCGTGCGCGTCGACGACCTCGCCGAGGACCCGCCCGGTGAGGACGCCGCCGACCACCTCGAGCCGGTTCGCCCGGCAGTGGTCGAGGCCGAGCCGCTCGGCGAACGGCTCGAGGACCTCGTGGAAGCCACCGGACACCACGCCGACGGTCCCGCCCGCGGCGTGGACGCCGCGGACCAGCTCGTCGGCGCCCCGCGTGACGCGGACCGCCTCCTGCGCGCGTGCGGTGACGTCGGCCGGGAGGCCCGCCAGGGTCGCGACCCGCTCCCGCAGGCTCTCGGCGAAGTCGATCTCCCCGCGCATGGCGCGCTCCGTCACCGCCCGCACCTGAGGCCGGGTCCCGGCGTGGTCGGCGAGCAGTTCGATGACCTCGTCCTCGAGCAGCGTGGAGTCGGCATCGAGGACGACGAGGAAGCGTGGCACGGACCAACGGTACCGACAGCAGGAGGCGCGGCCGACGTCTGTGACGTCAGCCGTGCCTCCAGGCCGCTTCCGAGGTGTCAGGCCTCGACGCGGACGCCCTTGCCCACGACCGTGATGCCCGACTCGGTCACCGTGAAGCCGCGGCCCTCGTCCGTCTCGCGGTCGACGCCGACCTGCGCGCCCGGGGCGATCACCACGTCCTTGTCGAGGATGGCGCGGTTGACGACGGCGCCGGCCCCGATCGAGGCGCGTTCGAACACGATCGAGTCGAGGACCTTCGCGCCCGAGTCGATCCCGCACCAGGGACCGATGACGCTGCGCTCGACCTGGGCGCCGGACAGCAGGCAGCCGAGCGCGACGATCGAGTCGACGGTCGAACCCGTGTTGCCGTTCGCGTCGCGCACGAACTTCGCCGGCGGCAGGTTCGTCTGCTGGTTGAAGATCGGCCAGTCCTGGTTGTACAGGTTGAAGACCGGCACGGGGGCGATGAGGTCCATGTGCGCGTCGAAGAACGAGTCGATCGTGCCGACGTCGCGCCAGTAGTAGCGGTCGCGCTCGTTCGAACCGGGGACGTCGTTGCGCTGCAGGTCGTACACGCCGGCGTCGCCGCGGGACACGAAGTCCGGCACGATGTCGCCGCCCATGTCGTGCGCGCTCGACTCGATCTGGCCGTCGCGGAGCACGGCGTCGACGAGGGCGTCGGCGTCGAAGACGTAGTTGCCCATCGACGCGAGGATCTCGCCGGGGGAGTCCGCGAGGCCGACGGCGTCCTTCGGCTTCTCGAGGAAGGCGTCGATCTTGGTGGGGTCGTCCTGGTCGACCTGGATGACCCCGAACTGGTCGGCGAGTCCGATCGGCTGGCGGATCGCCGCGACCGTGGCACTGCGGCCGGAGGCGATGTGGGCCTCGATCATCTGGTGGAAGTCCATGCGGTAGACGTGGTCGGCACCGACCACGACCACGATGTCCGGGCGCTCGTCGCGCAGCAGGTTGAGCGACTGCAGGATGGCGTCCGCCGAACCGGCGAACCACCGCTTGCCGAGACGCTGCTGCGCCGGCACCGACGCGACGTAGGACCCGAGCAGCCCCTCCATGCGCCATGTCTCGGCGACGTGGCGGTCGAGGCTGTGCGACTTGTACTGCGTCAGGACGACGATCTTCTGCAACCCGGAGTTGACCAGGTTCGAGAGCGCGAAGTCGATGAGGCGGAAGTTCCCACCGAACGGGACAGCGGGCTTCGCGCGGTCGGCCGTGAGCGGCATGAGCCGCTTGCCCTCGCCTCCGGCGAGCACGATGCCGAATACCTTCTTTGGTGCCATGTGGTTCACAGTAGGCGTCCGGACAGTGAACCCGTTACGTTGAGTCCGTGCGAGTCGATCTACTGACCAGGGAGTATCCGCCGGAGGTCTACGGCGGAGCGGGTGTCCACGTGGCCGAGCTCACGGCTGCGCTGCGGTCGGGGACGGACACGGACGTGCGGGTGCGGGCCTTCGGTGGCCACCGCGACGAGCAGGGCGTGACGGCGTACGGCACGCCCGCCGGGCTCGAGGGCGCGAACGGCGCGCTGCAGGCGCTGGGCACCGACGTGGCCATCGCGGCCGACGTCGCGGGTGCCGACCTCGTGCACTCGCACACCTGGTACGCGAACGCCGCCGGGCGGATCGCGCAGCTCACGCACGGCATCCCGCACGTGGTGACCGCGCACAGCCTCGAGCCGCTGCGCCCCTGGAAGGCCGAGCAGCTCGGCGGTGGCTACCGCCTGTCGAGCTGGATGGAGCGCGAGGCGTTCGAGCAGGCCGACGGCGTCATCGCGGTGTCGAAGGCGATGCGCGCCGACATCCTCCGTTCCTACCCGTCGATCGACCCGGCCAAGGTGCACGTCGTCTACAACGGCATCGACATCGACGAGTGGAAGCCCACCGTCGACGAGGACGCCGTCCGCGCCCTCGGGATCGACCCGACGCGCCGCTCGGTCGTCTTCGTCGGGCGCATCACCCGGCAGAAGGGCCTGCCCTACCTGCTCCGCGCCGTGGCGTCCCTGCCGTCGGACGTGCAGATCGTCCTGTGCGCCGGCGCGCCCGACACCCCGGAGATCATGGCCGAGGTCACCGGGCTCGTCGAGTCGCTGCGGCAGCAGCGCGACGGCGTCGTCTGGATCGACCGGATGCTCGCGCACCGCGAGATCGTCAACGTGCTCTCGTCCGGCACGGTCTTCGTCTGCCCGTCGATCTACGAGCCCCTCGGCATCGTGAACCTCGAGGCCATGGCGTGCGGCATCCCCGTCGTCGGCACGCGCACCGGTGGCATCCCCGAGGTCGTGGCCGACGGCCTGACCGGACGCATCGTGCCGATCGACCAGGCGCAGGACGGCACCGGCACGCCGAACGACCCGGACCGGTTCGTCGCGGACCTCGCGGCCGGGCTCGAGGAGGTCCTCGCCGACGAGGGGCTCGCGAAGCTCATGGGACGCGCCGGACGCATGCGCGTCGAGAGCGAGTTCACGTGGGACGCGATCGCACGGCGGACACGGCAGGTCTACGACGGGGTGCTCGCCCGGAAGCCGTAGGCTGGGGCCATGCCCTCGGTCGTGCGCTTGTCAGACGTCTCCGTGGTCCGCAACGGGGCCACCATCCTCGACGGGATCTCGTGGGAGGTGCAGGACGACGAACGCTGGGTGGTGCTCGGCGCGAACGGCGCCGGCAAGACGACGCTGCTCCAGGTCGCGGGTGCCCAGACCTTCCCGACGTCGGGTGAGGTCGAGGTGCTCGGCACCGAGCTCGGCGGGGCCGACCTGTTCGAACTGCGACCGCGCATCGGCTTCGCGTCGACCGCGCTCGCCCGGCGCATCCCGGTGACCGAGAAGGTCCTCGACGTCGTCCTCACCGCCGCGTACTCCGTCACCGGCCGCTGGAACGAGGAGTACGAGGAGCTCGACGTCCGTCGTGCCCAGCGCGTGCTCGACGAGTGGGGCCTCGGCGACTTCACCGAGCGGACCTTCGGCGAGCTGAGCGACGGCGAGCAGAAGCGGGTGCAGATCGCCCGCGCCGTGATGACCGACCCCGAGGTGCTCTTCCTCGACGAGCCGGCGGCGTCGCTCGACCTCGGCGCCCGCGAGAGCCTCGTCCGGACCCTCGGCGGCTACGCCCAGAGCGGCGACTCGCCGGCGATCGTCATCGTGACCCACCACGTCGAGGAGATCCCCGCCGGCTTCACGCACGCCCTGGTGCTCGCGGACGGCCGCATCCAGGCCGCCGGTCCCGTCGACGAGGTCCTGACCGCCGCGACGCTCTCCGAGGCGTTCGGGATCGAACTGACCGTGTCGAAGGACGCCGGTCGGTACACGGCACGCGCCGTCTGACGCTCCCGATCACGGCCGTCGTCTGGTAACGTGGACGGCTGGCGCACGCCGCAGACTTCCCGCGCGGTGGCCACCCGGGTCCGCCCGGACCGGGCATCCGCGCACCTCCCACCATCTCCAACCGAGGAATCTCCATGAAGACCGACACCCACCCCGAGTACAACGCCATCGTCTTCCGCGACCTGGCCTCCGGTGAGACGTTCCTGACGCGTTCGACCGCGACCAGCGACAAGACCATCGAGCTCGACGGTGCGACCTACCCGGTCATCGACGTCGAGATCTCGTCGGCGTCGCACCCGTTCTACACGGGCAAGCAGCGCATCCTCGACTCGGCCGGTCGCGTCGAGAAGTTCAACCAGCGCTTCAAGGGCTTCAGCAAGTAAGCAGCCCCCGCGCTCGAACGGGCGGTCCTCCTGCGGGAGGGCCGCCCGTTCTGCGTCGCGGGCGCGGTGTGGGCGCGGGAGGTCGCCGGGGCGCTGCTGCGTGGTGCGCCGTGCTCCGGCACCACGGAAGGCACGTCGTACCGCGCGATCCCGTGGTGCGACGTGCCTCCCGTTGTGCGGACGGCACGGCAGCGGCGGCCGGGAGGCGCGGTGCCACCCCGTCACGCCGCTCGCGCGGGCAGGGGGCTGCGTCGGACGCGCTCAGGCGTTGCGGTGCGGCCAGCGCCCGTCGGCGGTGAAGGACGGGTCACGCTGCTTGCGCATGTACTCCTGGAACGAGGTCGCCTGGTCGGCGCACCAGCCGACCTGCTTGCGGTGGAGCTCCTCGGCGGAGATGCCGAGCTCCTCCGGGTACTTCGCGGCGAGGGCCTGCGCGACACGTCCGGCAGCGACGGCGTCGGCCTGGGCGTCGTGCGCGTCGGAGAGGGTGACGCCGTAGAGCTCCGACGCCGCCTCGAGCGTCCGCTTGCCCTTCCGGTACGTGTCGAGCGCCTTGTCCATCACGAGCGGGTCCACGACGTTGCCGATGACGGGGGAGGCGAAGCCGTGCCGCTTGGCCTCGCGGTCGAGCACGGTGAGGTCGTACGGGGCGTTGTAGATGACGAGCGGGATCCCGCGGGCGAACACGGCCTCGACCGCGGCGATGACCTCGGCGACGACCTCGCTCGCGGGACGCCCCTCGGCCTGGGCGCGATCGGTCGTGTAGCCGTGCACGGCCGCGGCTCCCTCGGGGATCGCGATGCCCGGGTCGGCGACCCACGCACCGCCGACGATGGAGCGGCCCGTCATGTCGATCAGGCCGACGTGCGCGGTGACGATGCGCGCGGTCTCGACGTCGACGCCGGTGGTCTCGAGGTCGAACACGCCGAGGGCGTGCCACCACGGGCGTCCGCTGAGGTCCTGCATCCCGGGGGAGGCCGGTGCGGGCGTGTCGAGCGTGGTTCCGGTGTACGTCACGTCCCGAGGCTAACGGGACGCACCGACACGGTCCACGCGACCCGCCTCGTCGGCGGTGAGCCGCGCCTCCCGTCCGGACACGACGACCGCGCCGGACGACGCGACCGCCCTACTGGGCGACCGGCCGCCCGACGTGCAGCCAGTAGAAGGACTGCGTCCCCATCGTCAGCGTGACGGTCCCGTCCTCGTCGAACGACGGGAAGGACCCGCCGCCGAACAGGTCGTACAGCGGCCGACCGGCGAACTCCGGCGCCGTGATCGTGACCGACGTCGGGTTCGTGGCGAACGAGAACACGCAGAGGACGTCCTCGGCGGACGGACCGAACTGCTGCCCGGACCCCTCCCACGAGCGCACGAACGCCAGCACCGAGTCGTTGTCGGTGTCCTGCACCTGCAGCGATCCCATGCCGAAGACCGGGTGCGCCTTGCGGACGTGGATCACGTTGCGGACCCAGTGCAGCAGGGACCGGGACTGGGCGAGCTGCGCCTCGACGTTCACCTGCGCGTAGTTGTAGACGAGCGACTGCACGACGGGCAGGTAGAGCTTGCCCGGGTCCGCGGTCGAGAAGCCCGCGTTGCGGTCCGGCGTCCACTGCATCGGCGTGCGCGAGGAGTCGCGGTCCGGCAGCCAGATGTTGTCGCCCATGCCGATCTCGTCCCCGTAGTAGAGGAACGGCGACCCGGGCAACGAGAACAGCAGGGCGTGGATGAGCTCGAGCTCGGCGCGGGAGTTGTCGAGCAGCGGTGCGAGGCGACGGCGGATGCCGATGTTCGACCGCATGCGCGGGTCGTAGCCGTACCAGCCGTACATCGCCTGCCGGTACTCCTCGCTCACCATCTCGAGCGTCAGCTCGTCGTGGTTGCGGAGGAAGACGCCCCACGCGGCCTTCTCGGGCACGTCGAGGGTCTCGGACAGGATCGCCTTGAGCTCGGCGGCGTGCTGGGCGCGGAGCGAGTAGAAGATGCGCGGCATCACCGGGAAGTCGAACGCCATGTGGCACTCGGGCTCCTCGTCGGTACCGAAGAACGCCGCCGTCTCGCGCGGCCACTGGTTCGCCTCGGCGAGCAGGACGCGACCGGGGTACTCGTCGTCGACCATCGACCGGAGCTTCTTGATGAACTCGTGGGTCTCCGGCTCGCCCTCGCCGTTGCCCTCCTCGGACTCGAAGAGGTACGGGATGGCGTCGAGCCGCAGCCCGTCGACGCCGAGGTCGAGCCAGTGCCGGACGACGTCGTACACAGCCTCGACCACGGCCGGGTTCTCGAAGTTGAGGTCGGGCTGGTGCGAGAAGAACCGGTGGAAGAAGAACTGCCGGCGCACCGGATCGAACGTCCAGTTCGACTCCTCGGTGTCGACGAAGATGATGCGGATGTTCTCGTAGTGCTCGTCGGTGTCGCGCCACACGTAGAAGTCGCCGTAGGGGCCGTCCGGGTCCTCGCGGGACTGCTGGAACCACTCGTGCTGGTCCGAGGTGTGGTTGATCACCATGTCGATCACGATGCGCATGTTGCGCTCGTGCGACTTCGTGACGAGTTCGCGGAAGTCGTCGAGCGTGCCGAATTCCGGCAGGATCGCGCGGTAGTCCGAGATGTCGTACCCGCCGTCGCGCATCGGCGACTGGAAGAACGGCGGCAGCCAGATGGCGTCGACGCCGAGCCACTGGAGGTAGTCGAGCTTGCCGATGACGCCCTGGATGTCCCCGATGCCGTCGCCGTTCGAGTCGACGAACGAGCGGATCATGCACTCGTAGAAGACCGAACGCTTGTACCACTGCGGGTCCAGCGTGAGTCCGGGCAGCTGGATCGGGGCCGTGAAGGTCAAGCGTGCTCCTCAGTCGTCGGCGGGCCGGTGGCGTGGCCCGACCCGACCAACAGTAGGCGCGTCCCGCTGCTGCTGTCCGCGGGTTGCGGTCACGACCGCGCCGGGTGGCCGGACGGGAGGCACACCCTCCTCCACAGGGCGCCTCCCGCCCGTCGTCGTCCACCGCCGGGCGCGGAGTGCCCGCCGCCGCGGTGCGGCTTCGTAGACTGGCCGCGATGCAACCACCCGTGATCTCCCCGTACCAGTCGCTCGTGGCCGCGACCCCGGTCGTGCACCGCGCCGTCGCGGTCGACGGCCGCACGACCCACTACTGGGAGTACGGCCCCGCCGACGCCACCGCGACGGTGCTGGCGGTGCACGGGTTCCGCGGCGACCACCACGGGCTCGAGACGATCGCGGCACACCTCCGAGGGGTGCGGGTCATCGTGCCCGACCTGCCCGGCTTCGGCGTCTCGGACCCGCTCCCCGTGTCGGACATCGGTGCCTACGTCGACTGGCTCACCGGGTTCCACCGCGCCCTCGGACTCGGCGTCGACACCGTCGTGCTCGGGCACTCGTTCGGGTCGATCGTGACCGCGGCGACCGTCGCCGCCGGACTCGCGACCCGGCTGCTCGTGCTCGTGAACCCGATCGCCGCCCCGGCACTGCAGGGCCCCCGGGGCGTCGCGACCGCCATCGCGGTCGGCTACTACCGCGCCGGGGCCGTGCTGCCCCGCCCGCTCGGCCTCGGACTGCTCCGGAACCCGGCCATCGTGCGGGGCATGAGCGTCGCGATGCTCAAGACGCGTGACCGCGACACGCGCCGGTGGGTGCACGACCAGCACGACCGGTACTTCTCAGCCTTCGCCGACCGGACGAGCGTGCTCGAGGCGTTCCGGACCTCGGTGTCGCGCGACGTGTCCGAGTACGCGGACCGGATCGACGTGCCGGTGCTGCTCGTCGCGGCCGAGCACGACGACATCACGGCGGTGCCGGAGCAGCGCCGACTGGCTGAGCGGCTGGCGGACGCCGAGCTCGTCGTGGTGCCCGGCGTGGGGCACCTGGTGCACTACGAGACGCCGGGAGCAGCGGCCGACGCCGTGCTCCGGCGGATGGCGGACACGCCCGCGAAGCGTTCGGCGCGCGGCGGTGCGAAGCGGTCGACGACCGGACGGGCATCCGCGAAGGCGTCGCCACCGAAGCCGACGCCACCGCAGGACGGGCCGACCGGGGAGACGGCGTCGTGAGGCGACTCCGGATCGGGATCGACTGCCGCTACGTCCGCATCGGGCGACACGACGGCATCAGCCGGTTCACCGCCGGGATCGTCGCGCACCTGCCGGACCGGCACGACCACGTCCTCCTGGTGCACGACGAGCGCCAGCTCGACCAGCTGCCCGCCGGCATCCCGTGGGAGCGCATCCCGGCGCCGACCGACGCGGGGGAGCCGCTGGTCGCCCGACGGGTGTCACGGCTCGGGCTCGACGCCGTGTTCTCGCCGATGCAGACGATGGGGTCCCGCGGCCGTCGCTACGCGCTCGTGCTCACGCTCCACGACCTCATCTACTACCGGAACCGCACGCCACCGCGCGAGTTCTCGTGGCCGATCCGGCTCGGCTGGCGGCTCTTCCACCTGAGCTGGGCGCCGCAGCGGTTCCTGCTGAACGGGGCCGACGGCGTCGTCACGGTGTCGGAGACGACCGCACGCCTGATCGAGGCGCACCGGCTGACGAGCCGACCGGTCACGGTGGCGTACAACGCCGCCGACCCGGCCGAACCGCGCGACCCCGCCGCGGGACGCGAGCGCTCCCTCGTCTACATGGGCTCGTTCATGCCGTACAAGAACGTCGAGACGCTCGCCGCGGCGCTCCCGCTCCTCGGTCCCGACTGGACGCTGCACTGCATGTCCCGGGTGAGCGACGCCGACCGCCACCGGCTCGAGCGTCTGGCCCCGGAGGGCGCCGTGGTCTTCCACGACGGGGCGTCGGACGACGAGTACCTCGCGGCGCTGCGGACGGCGACAGCACTCGTCACGGCCTCGTACGACGAGGGCTTCGGCATCCCGCTGGTCGAGGCCATGGGGGTCGGGACGCCGGTCGTCGTCAGCGACGTGCCCATCTTCCGGGAGATCGGCGGGGACGCGGCCGAGTACTTCGACCCGTCGTCACCCGCCGCGGTCGCCGCGGCCGTCCGCCGCGTCGAGGAACGCTGGGACGACGCGTCGCGGGCGTCGCTCGAACGCGCCGCACGGTTCCGGTGGCAGGACTCGGCGGAGCAGGTCGTCCGCGCGGTGGAACGCGCCGTGACGGACCGCGAGCGGCGCTGACGGACCGCGAGCGGCGCTGATCGAGCGCGGTCGGTACTGACCGGCCGCGGCACCGGACCGCGGCCGGAGCACATCGACGGTGTGCGCCGCTGTGTCAGGACGGCCGCGCGGAGCCGATCGTCGCCCCCGGGAACACCCGGTGCGTCCGGTCCGTCGCCACGTCGACGATCGCCGCGAGGGCGACGCCCCTCCCGACCGTCAGCACCACGACGTGCTGGTCGGCCGGTTCGTCCGACGGGCCGTCCGGACCCCAGGAGCAGGACACCCCGACCACGCCGCCGATCGTCCCGACGGTCCGCGCGAGGTCGAGGCGCCGGACGGAGGTGGCGGCGTCGTTCGAGACCCCGACGCGCAGCCCGTCGAAGCGGGCCTCGACGCCGACGCGCACACCGTTCCCGTCCGCGGCCGCGACCGCTGCGCTGAGGGCACGCACGAGGTCCGTCTGCTCGCCGTGCGACAGACCACCGTCCGCCACGACGACGGCGGACACGTCCCAGCTCGCGAAGGAGCGCTTCTCGGTCGCTCCGTCCTGCACGGACGCGACGCCGTCGACGTCGGTGGCGAGCGTCCGCAGCCGGTCGAGGGCTGCGTCGGGCTGCGGGAAGATCCCACCGACGCCGTTCTGGATGCTCCCGATGATGGTGGAGAGCACGAGGACCAGCACGACCCCGGTGACGGCGGCGGCCAGTGCGATGACCGATCCGCTCCGGACCCGTCGGGCGACCGGGGGACGGGTCACCGAT
>NZ_CAJCKG010000036.1:0-30725 GCF_903970945.1 Curtobacterium sp. ME26 | reverse complement strand
TTGTCCAACAGGACGGCGGCCGACGAACTTCTCGGGGGTGACTGGATTTCAGCCGTGTCCTCTTCCGATCCCGGGATGGTGAGCGACACCGCACGGAGCGTGATGGGCCTCCCGGCCGCCGGTCCCGTCCCCGGGCGGCGCGCCGACCTGCTCGCGATGGCCGCGACGAGCGTCACCGACGCCGTCGCGAACGCACCCGCCGACCGGATCGTCCTGTCCCGCGGACGACTCGTCGCCCGCACCGAGGTGCGGCGGAACATCGCCGCCCCCGAGCGGACGCGAACCGGCGTCCCGCCCCGACCCCAGCCCGTCCCCGTTCCCTGACCGCGCACCACCCGTGCACGAGAACACGAGGTACCCGTGACCACCACCGCCCCACCGCCCGTCACCGCGACGGACACCCTGCTCGACTTCCGCGACGTCGAGATGACCTTCCCGAACGGGACGGTCGCCCTGCAGGGTGTCGACCTGACCGTCGACCGCGGGCAGTTCGTCTCGGTCGTCGGCCCCTCCGGCTGCGGCAAGTCGACCCTCCTCCGGATCGCCTCGGGCCTCGAGTCCGCGTCCCACGGAACCGCCGGGGTCGCCACCGACCGCATCGGCTACGTCTTCCAGGACGCCACGCTCCTGCCGTGGCGCTCGGTCCAGGGCAACGTCGAGCTGCTCGCCGAGCTCGGGAAGGTGCCGAAGGCGGAGCGGGCGGCGAAGGCCGCGCACGCCATCGACCTGGTCGGCCTGGGCGGGTTCGAGGCGAACCTGCCGAAGCAGCTCTCCGGTGGCATGCGGATGCGCGTCTCGCTCGCCCGGTCCCTCACGCTCGACCCGGAGCTGTTCCTGTTCGACGAGCCGTTCGGCGCGCTCGACGAGATCACCCGCGAACGCCTCAACGACGAACTGCTCCGGCTGTTCGTCGAGCAGCAGTTCGCCGGGCTCTTCATCACGCACTCGGTGTCCGAGGCCGTGTACCTCTCCACCGAGGTCATCGTGATGTCCGGCCGCCCGGGCAGCATCGTCGGCCGCTTCGACGTGCCGTTCCCGATGCCGCGCGACCCCGACATCCGCTTCACCCCCGAGTTCGCCGAGCTGGTCGGCGAGGTCTCGCACGCACTCCGGGAAGGACACCGCTGATGGTCACCCTGCAGGAGGTCGCCGAGACCCGCACCGTCCGCGCCGCCGCCCGTCGCACCACCGGCCGCTCGCGTCCGCGGGTGGCGTGGTGGCAGCCCCTCGTGGTCCTCGCCGTGCTCGTCGGCATCTGGTACGCCGCGGCCGCGTACTACGACCACGTCCGCGGCCTCGCCTTCCTGGTGCCCTACCCGCACCTCGTGGCGAAGGCGATCGTCGCCCCGACCATGCCGGACGGCTCCCCGTCGACGTTCGGCACCGACCTGTGGTCCGCGCTCGGCCGCACCACCGTCGTGTCGCTCGTGGGCCTGGCCTTCGCGATCGTGATCGGCGTCGTCTGGGCGATGGCCATGGCGCAGGCGAAGTGGCTGGAGCGCTCGCTCTACCCGTACGCGGTCGTGCTGCAGTGCGTGCCGATCCTCGCGCTCGTCCCGCTCATCGGCGCCCTGTTCGGCTACGAGTTCGCCAGCCGGGTCATCGTCACGGTGATGATCGCCCTGTTCCCGATGGTGTCGAACACCCTGTTCGGCCTGCAGTCCGCCGACCGGGCGCAGCGCGAGCTGTTCCGCCTGCAGCGGTCGAGCCGGTTCGCACAGCTCGTCAAGCTGCAGTTCCCCGCGGCCCTGCCGTCGATCTTCGTCGGGCTGCGCACCTCGGCCGGGCTGAGCGTCATCGGCGCGATCGTCGGCGACCAGTTCTTCCAGCGCGGCAACCCGGGCCTCGGCGTGCTCATCCAGGTGACCGCCTCGCGCCTGATGGGCCCGGAGCTCTACGCGACGATCATCATCGCCTCGCTCTACGGCGTCGCCGTCTTCCTCGTGTTCGGACTGCTCGGCCGCCTGGCGGTCGGTCGGTGGCACGACTTCAGCTGAACCACTCCTCCCCTCCCACCCGACCCCTGTTCCCACAG
Organism: Curtobacterium sp. ME26; assembly: GCF_903970945.1. Lineage (NCBI taxonomy): Bacteria > Bacillati > Actinomycetota > Actinomycetes > Micrococcales > Microbacteriaceae > Curtobacterium > Curtobacterium sp. ME26. Next base: position 28,690 of record NZ_CAJCKG010000036.1, on the reverse strand, counting down.
CACCACGAGACCCGCACCACGAACGGAGCCTCCATGCGCACCACCACCCGACTCGGCGTCGCGACCGCCGCCATCGCCGCGACCGCCATCGCCCTCACCGGATGCGCCGCCGGCTCGTCCGGGGACACCGCGAGCAGCGCCCCCGCCAAGGCGGCGTCCGGCCCCGCGATCGACCTGTCCGACGTCTGCCCCGCGACCGTCGTCGTGCAGACCGACTGGAACCCCGAGGGCGAGCACGGCCACCTGTACGAGATGCTCGGCCCGAACCCGTCCATCGACGCCTCGGGCAAGACCGTCACCGGCGACCTGTACGCCAACGGCAAGAGCACCGGCGTGAAGCTCGAGATCCGTGCCGGTGGCCCGGCCATCGGCTACACGAAGGTCGCGTCGCAGATGTACCAGGACAAGGACATCACCCTCGGCTACATGTCGACCGACGAGCAGGTCCAGTTCTCCGGGAACCTGCCGACCACGGCCGTCTTCGCCGAGAACGACTCGTCGCCGATGTCGATCATGTGGGACCCGAAGACCTACCCGGACGTCGACAGCATCGAGGACCTCGGCAAGGAGCTCGAGAAGAACGGCGGCGTCGTCCGCTACTTCAACGGTGCCGCGTACATGACGTACCTCGAGCAGTCCGGCATCCTGCCGAAGAAGGTCCTCGACGGCAGCTACGACGGCACCCCGGCGAAGTTCGTCTCCGCCGGCGGCAAGGACGCGCAGCAGGGCTTCGCCACCGCCGAGCCGTACATCTACCAGAACCAGGTCGCGGCCTGGGGCAAGAAGGTCGCGTACAAGCCGGTGTCGAGCACGGGCTGGAACCCGTACCCCGAGGCCATGTCGGTCCGCACCGGCGACCTGGCGAAGCTCGAGCCCTGCCTGCAGAAGCTCGTCCCCGTCATGCAGCAGGCCGACGTCGACTACCTGAAGGCCCCGCAGGCGACGAACGACCTCATCACGCAGCTCGTGCAGCAGTACAACAACGGCTGGACCTACGACTCGAAGGTCGGCGCGTTCGCCGCGTCGCAGATGGTGAAGCTCGGTCTCGCGAAGGACACCGACGGCTACATCGGCTCGATGGACGAGCAGCGCATGCAGGACTTCATCGACAAGGCGAAGCCCGTCTTCGCCGGGACCGGTGACGTCAAGAGCGACCTGAAGCCCTCGGACCTGTTCACGAACGAGTTCCTCGACAAGTCCATCGGTCTGGGCAACTGACCCGACCACCCACCGGACGGGAGGCGCGGGGCACGCCCGCCCCGCGCCTCCCGTCCGTCGTTGCAGCACCACCCACCCCACAGGAGTGAGCATGACCACCGTCACCCCCGCCTCGACCACCGGTCTCGAGGCGCTGCGCGCCGAGCTCGTCGACCTGCTCGGCGAGCGCGGCGTGAGCGCCGACGAGCGCACCCGCGCCCGCGCCTCCGTCGACGAGGCGACCATGAGCCCGATCCTCAGCGAGCAGCTGCCGCTGGGCCTCGCCGACCTCGTCGCGTACCCGGCGTCCGCCGACGACGTGGCCGCCACCCTGCGCGCCGCCGTCCGGCACGGCGTCCCCGTCACCACGCGCGGCAAGGGCACCGGCAACTACGGCCAGGGCATCCCGCTGCACGGCGGCCTCGTCCTCGACACCTCGCGCGCCCGCGCCGTCGTCGAGGTCGGGGACGGCTGGATCACGGCCGAGGCCGGCGCGTCGATGGTCGCGATGGAGCAGGCCGCCGCGGCCACCGGGCAGCAGCTCTGGATGTACCCGTCCACCGCGCAGTCCACCATCGGCGGCTTCCTGTCCGGCGGCTCCGGCGGCACTGGGTCGATCGCACACGGCTCGAACTGGCAGGGGTTCGTCACCGCGCTCGACGTCGCGCTCCCCGGCGAGGACGGACTGCTGCACGTCGAGGGCGACGAGGCACAGCCCTTCGTGCACACCTACGGCACCGCCGGGGTCATCGCGCGTGCCACCGTCCGGCTCGAACCCCTGCAGGAGTGGCGCGCCGTGTACGCGGCGTTCCCGACCTTCGAGGACGCCCTCGTCGCCGTGCGGACGCTCCGCGGACTCGACCCGGTGCCGCGACTCGTCAGCGCCGACCGGCCGGCGATCGCCGCGACCCTGCCGTCGGACACCGCGATCCCGGACGACCGCGCCAGCCTGCGTGCGATCATCGACGACGTCGTCCTCGACGAGGCCCGCGCGCTCATCGAGCAGGCCGGCGGCGAGGTGTCCGACGTCCGCGAGGGGCTGCAGCAGACCACGAAGGTGTCGATGCTGTCGTACAACCACCCGATCTGGTGGCTCAAGCGGAACACCCCGGACACCGAGTGGTTCCACGTCGAGGTCGGGGGCGAGGCGCTCATCGACCGCATCGCCGAGGTCGAGGCCGTCTACCCGGGCGGGATGCTCCACATCGAGGCGGCGCACGTCGGGCCGATCGGCATGCTCACCGCGCCGTACACCGGCGCCGAGGACGTCTACGCCGGGTACCCGCTGCTCCGCGACCTGGGCGTCCGCGTGCACAGTCCGCACCAGTACTACGTCGACCACGGCGTCGAGGAGCTCGTCGCGCTCAAGCAGCGGACCGATCCCGACGGCCTGCTCAACCCCGGGCACGTGATCGACCCGGCGCTCGTCGTCAGCGGGGGCTCCACCGCCTCCGCGCAGCCCGTCGTGCCGGGGTTCGGCAAGTGAGCGGCGGGGCGCGCTCCCGCCTGCTGGCCGAGCTGTCGGGCCCGGCGGTCGCCGCCGGGCTCGGTCCCGACTCGATCGTCGTGCAGCCCACCGGTGCCGTCGAGCACCACGGTCCGCACCTGCCGCTCGTCACCGACTTCCTGCTCGCCGACCACATCGGCGGCGCTGCCGTCGAACGCGCGGCGGCCGAGGGCCTGGACGTCTGGCAGCTGCCGACCCTCGCGTTCACGAAGTCCGACGAGCACAGCTGGGCACCGGGCACCGTGTGGCTCGACGAGTCGACCATGTTCGACACGGCCGTGCAGATCGGCCGGGCCGTCGCACTGATGGGTGCCGGGTCGCTCGTCTTCGCGAACGGCCACGGCGGGAACGTCGCCCTGCTGCAGGTCGCCCTGCGTGAGATCCGCAAGCGCTACGGGCTGAAGACGTTCCTCATGCCGACGCTCGCCCGGACGCCCGGGCCCTCCGGTGAGGACGCGGACGAGCGCGGGCTCGGCATCCACGGTGGCGCGGCGGAGACGTCGATGATCCTGCACCTCCGCCCGGACCTCGTCGACATGACGAAGGCCGAGCGGTGGGTGCCGGACCACCTGGCCGAGTTCGAGAAGATCCGGTTCAACGGTGGTCCGGTGTCCTTCGGGTGGCTGTCGAACGACTTCGGCACCCCAGGGGTCGTCGGCGATGCGAGCCGGGCGACCGCCTCGTACGGGCAGGCGCTGTGGGACCGGTCGCTCGACGAAGCGGTGGCGTCCCTGCACGAGATCGCCCGGTTCGACCCGGCGGTCGCGAAGCCCTGTGCTGCCGGTGCCGCTCCGCTCGCGTCCGACGTGGTGGCGGTGTCGTGACCGTGCTGCCGGGGCGGGCGGCCGAGGACCCCGACGCCGCCGCCCCGGCCGACCCGCTCGTCCTCGCCGCGGCCTGGCTGCCCGGGGTCGACGCCGGGCCCGGTCCGACGATGACGCTCTCGACGGTCGGCCTCGACGGCTACCCGTCCGCCCGGACCGTGCTGCTCTCGCGCTTCGACGGGGAGCGCCTGCACTTCCACACGGACAGCCGCAGCCGGAAGGCCGCCGAGCTCGCCGCACTCCCCCGCGCGGCGGTCACGGTGGTCTGGCCCGAGGCCGCCCGACAGCTCGTGGTGGTCGGGGACGTCGCACCCGTCACCGCCGACGAGGCCCGCGCCGCGTACGCCACCCGCACCCGCTACCTGCAGGTGCTCGCGTGGGTGAACGACCTCGAGGCCGCGGCCGACACCGCCTCGCGTCGGCGGGAGCTGTGGGCGGCCTTCGAGCGGGATCGACCGGAGCTCGAGCCGCCGGACACGTGGGCCGGCTTCGCGCTCACGCCGCGGCGGATGCTCTTCTGGCGCGGGGCGACCGACGCCGCGAGCAACCGGCTCGTCTACGAGCGCTGCCCGGACGGCTCGTGGTCACGGGAGTCCTGGCCGGGCTGACGGCAGCGCGCGCGGCGCCAGCGGCTCCTGCTCCTGCTCCGGGGTCGAACCACGTTCCCGACGTCGAAGCACCCGCACGGTCTGGTTCGACGTCGTGTTCGTGGTTCGACGCTCGGCCGCCCGCGGCCACCTCGGCCGGTTCAGGAGGACGGCACGATCTCCACCTGCCGGGCCGGGAGCGCGGCTCGAGCAGCAGATGCGAGCCTCGCAGGCAGTACGACGCCACTCGGCCTCGCGAGGAGGTAGTCGACGAAGACCCCGACGGAACTGTCCGCACTCGGCTGCTCGTCGCTGGCTCGCATGTCGTCGGCCTCGCGCACGTCGAGCGCACCGTCGACGTCCATCACCGACACCCGACGAACGCCGGAGCCCGTCTTGACGAAGACGTTGGCGTACCCCCCGACGGCCTCGATCCGGCGGAGGAGCACGGGGAGCCGTTCGTGGTCGAGGGCCACCACGACCGGCGAACGTCCCTCGACGTCCACGACTTCGAGGACAGCATCAGCAAGGTGCCCGACGGCGAGCGAACGATCGATCTCACGACGGAACACGTCGAGTTCATGCATCCTGGTCGGCCCTGCCCTTCATGTCCCGGAGTGTAACTGCGTACTGGCTGATGCGGTCCGACGCCTGATCGAAGTGTCGAGCGACGTCCTCGACGGCATGCAAGGGCGCGAGCGATGTGATCGAGCCGTTCGTGTGATGGAGGTGGACGTGACCGTGACAGCAGTCCGCGCGCGCTCGTTCGGCCCACTGTCCGTCGAGGTCGATGGCGAGCACGACGATCGCGAAGTCGACCAGACGGCCGCCCTGGCGGAAGAGCCGGTGGTCGATCCGGACGGTGTCAGCATCGTCGACGCTCTGGAACCAGGACCGCTCGGAACAGTCAGCGCGGTCGGGTGCTCGGAACGACCCGCGTTCCTGGTCCTCGAGGGACGACCCGTCCTCGTCGTGCCGACGGCGCTGCTCGCGTCGCGCCCGCTGCGTCCGCCGGATCACGGTGTCGACGTCGGGGCTTCGAGCGCCGTCGAACAGCTCGGGACACACCTGACCGCCACGGAGGCGACGGTGTCAGCGACGTCGGAGCGGGACAGCTCCTCGAGCCGCTCGTGCTCGGAGGCTGCGACAGCGTGATCCATGTCGGTGAAGGTAACAACGGAGGACCGCTCGTCCCGAGTACTCCACATACCGAGTCACGAGAGCGATCCGGTTCGACGTCGGCCCGGCGCTCGTCAGCGGAACCGGATCTCCAGGACGGACGCCGACACGGTCGACGGATCGTCGACCGTGGTCCGCGCGGAGCACGACCACCGCAGCCGCTCCGTCGCGCTCCCCCGCTCGTCACGCTGCACCGCGGACTCGCCCGAGACGGAGAACACGGTCGTCCCGCTCGGCTGCCCGGACCGCTGCTCGATGCCCGTCGTGTGCGTGTCGACGACCTTCCACGGGGTCTGGGCGTACTGGTCCCGCCACCAGACGACGACCGCCGGCCCGACCTTCTTCTCGCAGGCCGCCCGCGCGACGCCCTGGAACGGGGACGGCGGCGTGCACCCGGTGAGCGCGACGAGGACGATCGCTGCAGCCGCGGCGGCAGCGGCGGTGCGGGTCCACATGCCCTCATGGTGCCGGAACTGCCGCGTGACCGACAGCCCCGGGCGACCGACGAGACGCCGGGTCCCTCGCGAGACGCCGGGCCCCTCCCGAGACGCCGCCGGATCCGGGGCCGTCTCGGCACGACCACGGCGTCTCGGCGAGAAGACCGCGCCGGACCTCACGCCCCGCCGAGCGCCCGCGTCGCGAGGTGCAGCGCCAGACGCGTCTCGGGGTCGCCGAGGTCGACGCCGAGCAACCGCTGCACCCGGTCGATCCGGTCCGCGACGGTGTTGCGGTGGACGCCGAGCACCGCGGCGGTCTCCGCGACCGACGACTCGGTGTCGAGGTAGGTCGCGAGTGTCGTCCGCAGTGCCCCTCCTCCGCGCTCCAGCGGTGCGAGCAGCTGCTCCGCGGCCGGCAGGAAGGTGTCCGTCTGCGTCCACGCGAGCAACAGCTGCGCGAGCCCGAGACGGTCGACGTGGACGAACCAGCCCGACTCCGGACGGGCGGCGGCCAGGCGGACGGCGTCGCCGGCCTCGCCGAGGGTCCGGACGAGTCCGGCCGGTCCGGCGTGCACGCTCCCGACACCGGCGTTCGTGTCGACCGCGGAGCGCAGGGCGTGCTGCGCGGTCCGGACCGAGGTGGCGACGGCGGCGACGACGGACCGGTCCGGCTCGTCCGGCGTCGACGTCCACAGCGCCCACCCGTCGGTCTGCTCGACCACGACGACGTCGAGGCCCTCGGCGTCGAACGCCGTCTCGACCTCGCGCCGGAGCGCGACGGCGTCCACGGGTCCCCGCGCGACGAGCCGGACCCCGACGTGCCACGCGTCGAGCTCCCACCCGGCGGCGATCGTCCGCTGCACGAGCGGTGGGGCGGGCGCACCGTCCGCGGCGCGGAGGTCGTCGAGCATGGCCATCCGGTACCGGGCGTCGCGCTCGTCGTCGAGCCGGGTGAGCACGAGCCGGTGCCCGGCGGCGACCGCGGCCACGCGCAGCGCCGTCGCGAGCGTGGCCCGTTCCGCCCGCAGGGGCGACCGCAGCCCGACGGCCAGCCAGGCCCGCGGACCGATCCCGGTCGGGACGGGGACCGCGACGACGGTCTCCCGGTCGTCGCTCGCCCACACCGGCTCGCTCGTGCCGACCGTCCTGGCGAGGAGCGCGGCGGTCGCTGCAGCCACGCCCGCTCCCCGCAGGGGTCGTCCGGACGCGTCGAGGAACCGGAGCGCGTGTCCGAGCTCGGCCTCGAGCCGCGCGAACAACTCCTCGAGCGCGGGCCCGGCGTCCAGCCCGATGCGTGCGACGGCGACGGCCGCCCGGGCAGCGGGCGCGTCGCCCGACCCGATCAGCTCGTGCAGGCGCACCGACGCGGCCCACGGGTCGGGTGTCGACACGACGGCGACGCCGAGCCGGTCGGCGAGCGCGGCGGTCCCCGGTCCGGGCGGCGGCGTGGCGTCCCCGGGGCCGACGACGAGCAGCGGTACCCCGGCGGTGGCAGCCCGACGGAGCAGCACGTCGAAGCGCGCGTCGAACCGTTCCACGGGGGTGAGCAGCACGACCGCGCCGTCGGCGGGCCGGAGCGCGCGGCCGACGTGCTCGGGCGGGCCGACGATCCCGCGGACGGACGCGACGGTGCCGGTCCCGGGTCCGACCAGCAGCTCGGTCCCCTCGGGCAGCAGCGGGAGGAACTCGGACACCGGGATCACGAGAGGACCTCCGGCACGGTGTCGGCGTCGATGCCGAAGGCCCGCGGCGCCACACGGGCGGTCCGGTGCGGCGCCGCCCACCACCAGGGCGCTCCGGGCAGCACGAGGACGGCGAGCTCGTCGCCGACCCGTGCCCGTTCGGTCGTCACGGGTCGGAGCGAGCGCGCGTCGACGACGACGATGCAGCTCGGGGTGCTCGCGACGGGCTCGCCGTCGACCAGGCAGTGCACCCACTCGCTCCCGGCCTCGATCCGGGCGATCGCGCCGGTCGCGGCGTCACGCACGGCCATCGAGCCGTGCACGAACGCCACGGCGTCGCCGGTGCGCTGGACGTCGAGCACCCGACCACGGGCGACGGTGCGTGCTCCCGCCAGCGAAGCGACGAACCCCTCGACGTCGCTCGCGGCGGTGGCCGCCCGCCCGGTCCGCGCCGCCCGCGTCACACTTCCGGGTATGCACCGTGCGGCGAGCACGTCGGCGTCCACCGGTCCGATCGCGAAGGCTGCCCATCCACCGCTGTGCGACACCGCTTCGCGCCACACGGTCTCCAGGTCGCGCGGGTCCGGGGCGTCCACGACGATCCGGAGCCCGCTCGACGTGACGGCGGCCGCCGTGACCGCTGGCAGCGGGTCGACGAACAGCGACAGCTGGTCGATCCGCGGGGTCGCCCGGCCCACCAGGTCGGCGTCGAGCAACGGCAGACCCGCCGCGTGTGCCGTGAGCGCGGCAGCGGGTCCGGTGACGCCGCCGATCTGCGCCGCGACGACCGCGTCCGCCCGACGTCCCGTCCACCGTTCGACCGCGGCGAGCGCGTCCGGCAGCTCCCGTCCGCTCGGGGTCTTCTCCTCGAGCACGGTGGTCGACCCGACGAGCCCGACGGCGATCACCGCGCGCGTCCCGCCGGCGACGGGCACGACCGGCACGCCGCCGGCACCGAGCGCGCGCCGGAGCGCGGACGCCATGTGGTCGACCTGGCCGCCACCGCCGCACCCGAGGAGCGCGGTGCCGCGTGCGAAGTCGTCGACGTCGCCGGCCTGGAGGCTCGTCACGGCTCCGTCACGCTGCTCACCCTGGTGCACACCAGCGATCCTCGCGCATCGGCGTGCCTCAGCGCGCCTCCGCCGGCACCCGCTCGTGCAGGTCCTCGACCGGCACGAAGTCGTCGTCGAGGCCGAAGCAGGACGGTCCGAACACGGCGAGTGCCTCCGGGGTGCGCATGAGGTCGGGCGTCGAGACGCCGATCACCCGCACCCGCTGTCCGTAGCGCAGGCGCTCGGTCGTGATCGGTTCGGCCGTCTCCGCGTCGAGCACACAGACGAGGTCAGGGACCACCGCCACGAGCCGGCCGTCCCGGCGGGCCACGAGGTTCTCGTTCTGGAACGCGATCTCGAGCTCGGACCCGTCCGCACCCTGCACGACCGCCCGGCCCTTCGCGAAGCCGTCCACCGTCCGGCGCTCGACGTCGACGACCTTGCCGTCGAACAGCTCGCGCAGGTGCGTGTAGATGGTCCGGCCGAACGCCTCGGCGAGCGCCTCGACCGGGTCGCGGTGGTCCTCGCGGGCGCGACGGATCGCACGGCCGACCGACAGGGCGAGCGAGAGCGTCCGCGGCACGGCGGTCTCGCGGACCTGCCGGCCCGTCATCGCGTACTCGGCGATGTAGGCGACACCGCCCAGCCGGATCGTGACCCCGCGGGCGAGCCACTCCATCTGCCGGTTGTCGTGCCCGGTGTCGATGACCACGCCGTGACCGTTCTCGTCACTGATCGCGAGGGGCGATCCCGGCACGCCGTACACCGAGAAGGTCTCCATCTGGAGCTCGGGGAACGCGCGGCCCATGCCGTCGGCGTCGACCACGGGCAGGCCGCCGGTGGCGCCCACGAGCAGCGGGATCATCGAGTTGATCCCGCCGCACTCGATCGGCATCGTGGCGCTCGCCGTCCGGCCGAGGTGCTGCTCGAGCCGACGCAGTGCTCCGAGCGGCTCCGGGCCGGCGGGGATCCGCTCGAGCACCACCGTGGGGGCTCCCATCTGCGCGGTCGGGATCACGAGGGCGTCGTCGTCGACCTCGGACGGGTCGAGGATCGTGACCGGGCCGTGCTCCTCGATCGCCGCCTTGACGAGCAGCATGCCGATGGTGGGGTCGCCGCCACCGCCGGTGCCGAGCAGGGCGGCGCCACGCGCGAGGTCGGGCAGGTCGTCGACGTCGATGGTCCAGCTCATGCGTGTTCTCCCTCGCTGACGGTGCCGTCGTGGCGGACCGCCCGGGTGTCGTAGCCGAAGTACCGGGGTCCCGCGAGCGCGAGCCCGGCTGGTGTGTGCCACCGTTCGTCGGCCGGCGCCGTGACGACCCGGACCCGCGCACCGAAGCGCAGCCCCTCGGTGGTGATCGGTTCGCCGGTCTCGGCGTCCAGGGTGACGATGAGGTCGGGTGCCGTGGTGCGGACCGACCCGGCCACCTCGACCAGCAGGTGCTCGTTCTGGAACCGGAGCACCGCCTCCAGGCCGGTGTCGCTCCCGGAACCGGTGATGCGGGCGGTGCCACGCGCGAACCCGGTGACCGTCTTCCGTTCGACGTCGGCGACCTTCCCCTCGAACACGATCGTCCCGCCGAGCACGGCGGTGACGGCGGCGACCGGGTCCTCGTTGGCGGCCCGGGCCGCGACGAGTGCCTCGCCGAGCGCGACGGACAGCGACAGGCTGCCGCGGACGTACGACTCCTTGATCTCGGCACCGGACATCGCGTACTGCGCGGTGATGGCGGAGCAGCCCATCTCGACGGTGGCGGTGCGGGCGAGGCGTTCCGCCCAGCGGTTGTCGACCGTCGAGAACACGGCCGTGTTGCCCTTCTCGTCGGCGAGCGCCATCGGCGTCGCGGAGATGCCGGACAGCGTCGGCAGGACCATCTGCACCTCGGGGAAGGCACGGCCCATCCCGTCACCGTCGATCAGCGGCAGGCCGAGCTCGGCTGCGGCGACGATCGGACTCGTCGAGTTGACGCCGCCGACCTCGATGCAGGCGACGTGCGTCGGGGTGACCCCGAGGTGCGTGGCGAGACTGCGGATCGCCTCGGCGAACTGCGCTCCCGACGGCAGCTTCTCGACCATGACGGTCGGCGCCCCGATCATGGCGACGTTGAGCACGACGGCGTCGTCGGGCAGGTCCTCGACCTGGACGACCGACACCGGACCGTGCTCGCGCACCGCGGCCTCGGCGAGCAGGCGACCGATGTAGGGGTCACCACCGCCACCGGTGCCGAGGATCGCGGCCCCCCGTGCGAGGGCGGAGCAGTCGGCGCCGATCTCGGTGATCGGGCGGACGGTGCGCGGGACCGCCTCCGTGGTCGTCATCGGACCAGCGCCCCGAGTGCCAGGTCACCGACCGCCTTGGCGCGGATGCGCGTGGCGTTGCCGGGCAGGTACGGGATGGGGACCTCGTCGAAGTCGACGATCGCGACGCTCGACGGGTCCGCGCCGGCTGCGACGGCACGGTCGACCGCCTCCTGCCGGGCCTCGTCGATGACGGTGGAGCGCCGGCCGTCGCTGATCGCGTAGACCTTGTCGAGCTCGCCGGAGACCTGGGCGATCGCGGCACCGATCGCGTTCGCGACCGAGTAGTGCTCGGGGCGGTGCACGGTGCCCAGACCGGGCAGCGTGTCGGGCAGCAGGACGGAGCCGCCGCCGACCGCCACGACGGGCAGCGGTGCCGACGAGGTCCGCATGCGCTCGACGACGTCGGCGACCCGCTCGGCGATCACCCCGAGCGCGCGTTCGGCGACCGCCGCGGGCACGCCGGCGACGCGGGACGCGTCCCCGATCGTGCCGCGACCGCCGCGCACGGCCACGTCGGTGGCGGTGAGGGTGTCGCCACCGAACACCAGGCCCTCCTCGGTGAGCCGGTAGCCGACCGAGTCCGGCCCGACCAGGGCGCCGTCCTCGCGGATGCGGGACCCGCCGCCGATGCCGATCGAGAGCACGTCGGGCATCCGGAAGTTGGTGCGGATGCCCGCGACGGCGACCTCGCCGGTGGCTTCGCGCGGGAACCCGCCGGTGAGCACACCCACGTCGCTCGTGGTGCCGCCGACGTCCACGACCGCGCACGTGTCGAAGCCGGACAGCACCGCCGCGCCGCGCATCGAGTTCGTCGGGCCGGAGGCGAAGGTGGCGACCGGGTAGCGGCGGGCGTACTCGACGTCCATGAGGGTGCCGTCGTTCTGGCTGAGGAAGAGGGGTGCGTCGATCCCGCTGCCCGCGACCGAGCCGGAGAGCCCGTCGACGATGCGGTCGGCGAGCTCGCGCAGGGCCGCGTTGATGATCGTGGCGTTCTCGCGCTCGAGCAGTCCGATGCGGCCGATCTCGCTCGACAGCGAGAAGGCGACGTCGGGACCGAGCTCGGCGGCGATGATCGCCTGCGCGCGCTGCTCGAACTCGTCGTTGATCGGCGAGAAGACCGACGAGATCGCCACCGAGCGGATCCCGGCGGCACCGATGGCCTCGGCGTGCCGCTTCAGCTCGTCCGGGTCGAGCTCGGAGATCACGCGACCGTCGAACTCGTGGCCGCCGTGTGCCAGGAACGCACGACCCCGCACGGCACCGACCAGGTGCTCGGGCCAGTCCGTGAAGGGCGGGAGGGACGCGGTCGCGGGCAGACCGAGGCGGACCGCGGCGGTCGGGGCGAGTCCGCGTGCCTCGATGAGCGCGTTGATGAAGTGCGTGGTGCCGATCATCACGCCGTCGATGTCGGCCGAGGTGAAGTCGCGCTGCTCCCGCAGGCCGGCGAGTGCGGCCACGATGCCGGACGTGACGTCCTGGCTCGTGGACCGCTTCACGGCTGCTGCGACCGTGCTGCCGTCCATCAGGACGGCGTCCGTGTTCGTGCCGCCGACGTCGATGCCGATGCGCATGGGGTTCCTCTCGGGTGGTGCCGGTGCTGGTGCTGGTGCTGGTGCTGGTGCTGGTGTCGTCGCGCCGGCCGTGCCGCGCGCGGGCACGGCCGGCGACGAGGTGGCGGTCGGCGAAGGGGGGGGTGCCGACCGCCGGCTTCAGGGCGCCGGTGCCGGGGCGGGGGCCTCGGCGCTGGCGACGCTCGTGGCGGTGACCGGGGCCTCCTCGGTGCGGCTCACGCCGACGCCGCGGACCCAGCCGGCCTTGCCCGCCACCACGTACAGGACGAAGGCGATGACGACCGAGTTGATGGACGGGATCCCGACGGCGACGAAGTACCCGACCAGGGCCGCGACCGCCCAGATGACGAGCGTCGCCGGGACCCACGTCGGGCTCGTCGCCGGCAGGCCCTCGCTGTCGCTGAGCTCACGGCGCCAGCGCTTGACGACGAAGTACTCGGCGACCATGATCCCGGCGATCGGCGGGAAGACGACGCCCAGCACGATGAGGAACGGGGTGAAGGCGTCGAGGAAGCCGACGGCCGCGAGCACCGAGCCGACGACCCCGAGCACGATCGTCACGACGCCGCGGTTGACCTTCCGGCCGAACACCACGTCGATGAAGTTCGTGACGCCGAGGCTCGAGCTGTAGATGTTCCAGTCGTTGATCTTGAACGTGCCGAGCAGGATCACGAGGATGCCGACCCAGCCGACGCTCGACGTGATCACGCGGGTGATGTCCGACGAGCCCACGGCGTGTGCGAGCAGGACGCCGGCCAGTCCGATGACGTACTCGCCGAGGGTCACGCCGAGCGCGGTCTGCTTGATGACGTCGCCGACGGAGCGGTTGAAGCGCGTCATGTCGGGAGTGATCACGGCGCCGACGATGAAGCCGCCGGCGACGAGGGTCGTGCCGGCGACGAAGCTGAGCTCCGGCCCGGCCGGGGCCTTCGCGGCGAGTTCGGCGATCGAGTGCTTGCTCAGTTCGACCACGACCGCCCAGCCGACCAGGATCAGGAAGAGCGGCACCGTGACGTTCGCGAGCCACTGCATCGAGTGGAAGCCGCGGAGCACGATCGCGGTGACGAGCAGGCCGAACACGAGCGACCAGGCCCATGCGGGCAGCACGGGCAGGATCGCCACGAGGCCGGCGGCGGAGACGCCCGACTGGATGCCGAACCACCCGATCAGGCTCAGGCCGATCGCGAGGCCGACGAGCGCGGAACCGGCCTTGCCGAACCCGGTCCACCGCGCGATCACCGATGTGTTGAGGCCCTCGCGCATGCCGATGATGCCGACGAAGACCGAGACGATCTCGAGGATGACGGCGCCGAGGGTGATCGCCCAGAAGGCCTGCCAGAAGCCCATGCCGAAGCCGAGCGTCGCACCGAGCAGGAACTGGGACAGGGCGGAGATCTGCCCGAACCGCTGCACCGCCACCTGGAACCAGCCGTAGCGGGCGGACGCGGGGACACGGGACAGGGAGTGGTCGTCGACGACGACGGACGGGGCTGGTGGTGCTGACGCTGCACTGGCCATCGGGATGCTCCTGGGGGAAGGGGTGCCGACCGGGGCGGTCGGGTTGGAGCAACCGTAGTGAGCGGGTGGGAGGGCGTACACGTGCAGGGTGTCGTTACGAGCGCGTGAATCCGTGCACGCTGCACAGTCCGTTCCCTGGGTGCACATCGGCGCGGTTGTACCGCCCGCGTCCGGGGAACGACGAAGGCCCCGTCGCAGTGCGACGGGGCCTTCTCAGATGTGCGCTCGAAGGGACTCGAACCCCCAACCTTCTGATCCGTAGTCAGATGCTCTATCCATTGAGCTACGAGCGCATCCGGCCCTGGGGCCGATACCGGCCTTGCGGCCGTGGAAGACTCTACAACAGGTGCGGCACCGAACGCCAATCGAGCCGCTCCCGCCGAGCCCTCGGCGTGTCGCCGGGATCAGGCGACGGTCGGTTCCTCGTCGAACACCTCGGCCAGGAACACCTGCAGCGCCTGCCACGATCGACGGTCCGCGCGCTCCTGGTACTGCGCCCCGTGGTCCGGCGCATCGGTGCCCGGCACGGCGAACGCGTGCATCGCCCCGGCGTACGTCACGACCTGCCAGTCGACGGACGGCACGGCGCGCATCTCGTCCTGCCACTCGGCGATCTTGGTGTCCGGCACCATCGGGTCCGCGCCCCCGGTGAGCACGAGGAGCTTCGCCCGGATCGCGGAGGCGTCGGAGTCCTCGTGGACGATCAGCCCGCCGTGGAACGAGACGGCTCCGGCCAGGTCGGCACCCGTACGCGCGAGCTCGAGCGCCCCGGAACCGCCGAAGCAGTACCCCATCACGACGATGCGCGAGTGGTCGACGTCCGGGTCGGCGCGGAGCTGCTCGAGCCCGGCGGTCAGGCGCGCGCGGAACAGCGGCAGGTCCTGGTAGTACGAGCCCGCGACCTGGCCGGCGGTGTCGTCGCCGGGGCGGACGCCCTCGCCGTAGACGTCGGCGCCGAAGGCCACGTAGCCGAGGCGGGCGAGCATCGTGACGCGGGCCTCGACGTGCTCGTTGACGCCGTGCCAGTCGTGGATGACGAGCACGCCGGGGCGCGGGCCGGACGCGGCGTGGTCCTTCGCGAGGACGCCGAGCAGCGCGGTGCCCTCGTGGTCGTAGCGGACGGGCTCGACGCGGACGTCGGAGCCGGCGGGAGCGGGGACGGTGGACAGGACGTCGTCGGTGGTCTTCACGTCACCGGACGCTACGCCCGGTGACCAGGAGACGGACGGGAGGCGCGGTTCCAGCTGGCACCGCGCCTCCCGTCCGTCACCGCATCAGCAGTCGATGTTGTCCCAGCTGTCGGGACCGGCCGACCCCGCCGCGTACTCGTCGAGCGGGGTCTCCCCCGCTCGCCAGGCCTGCAGGAACGGCTCGACGACCTTCCACCCCTGCACCGCGCTGTCGCCGCGGACCGACAGGGTGGCGTCGCCCTCGAGCACCCCCGCGAGGACCTCGCCGTACGCGCTGAGGCGTCCGGGGTTGAACGTTGTCGTCAGCGAGGTGTGGTCGATCGTGTACGGATCGCCCGGGCCGTTCACGTTGAGCTCGAGCTGCATCTCGTCCGGGGCGATCCAGATGCGGAGCTTGTCCGGCCGTTCGGCGCCGGACAGCCCGTTCGGCACGTGCGGCGAGTCCTTGAACGTGATGACGATCTCGCGCCGCTGCTGCTCGAGCGCCTTGCCGGACCGGAGCGTGAACGGCACGCCGGCCCAGCGCCAGTTCGCGACCTCGAGGGTGAGCTGGGCGAGCGTCTCGGTGCCGAGCGAGGGGTCGACGCCGTCCTCGTCGACGTACGAGGGCAGCGAACGCTCGCCGATCGTCCCCGCGGTGTACCGCGCGCGCTTGCCGGCGGCCACGACGTCGCCGCCCCACGGGCGGACGGCGCGGAGCACGAGCTCCTTCTGCGTGCGGAGGTCGTCGGCGTCGATCGAGGCGGGTGCCTCCATCGCGACGACGGCCATCACCTGCAGCAGGTGGCTCTGGATCATGTCGACGAGTGCGCCGGCCTTGTCGTAGTAGCGCGCACGGCCCTCGAGCCCGAGGGTCTCGTCGTAGACGATGTCGACGCGGGAGACGTGCTGCGACGACAGCAGCGGCTCGATGATGCGGTTCGCGAAGCGCAGGCCGAGCAGGTTGAGCACGGTCGAGCGGCCGAGGAAGTGGTCGACCCGGTGGATGCGCTCCTCGGGGAGGAACGAGTGCAGCACGTCGTTGAGCTGCTCGGCGCTCGCGGCGTCGGTGCCGAACGGCTTCTCGAGGGCCAGGCGCGTGCCCGACGGCAGGTCGAGGTCCTCGAGCACCGCGCAGCTCTTCTCGGTCACGGCCGGCGGCAGCGCGAAGTAGACCGCGGGGTCGTGCTCGCACGAGGCGAGCAGGCTCGTCAGGTCGTCGGCGCTGGTGACGTCGGCCCGGTGGTAGCTCGAGGCCTCGATCACGGCGACGAGGCGCGGGCTGAGCCGCTCGCCGCCGTCGTCGTGCGCACCCTCGTCCTCCTCGTTCTTCGATGCCTGCGCGTTCTCGAACGACGTGCGCACCTGCGCCTTCCAGTCGGCGTCGGAGATGTCCTCGACGCCGGCACCGACGAGCTGGACGTCCCAGTCCTCCTTGACGTCGAGGAGGGTGGCGAGACCCGGCAGCAGCAGCCGCTTGGACAGGTCGCCGCTGGCACCGAGGATGAGCAGGCTGGTCTGGAGGCTCGACATGCCCCAGACGGTACTCACGCCGTCCGGCGCGTGGCCGGGTCGCGTCGCTACGGTGGGTGCAGTCCGGCGCGAGGGAGCACCATGAGCAGTGGGTACGGAGGGCGACGCCTCCGCGTCGCCGTGGTCGGGACGGGCATGATCGCCGGGGTGCACGCCCGGGCCGCCCGCGCGGCCGGGGCCGAGGTGACCGGCGTGCTGGGACGCACCCCCTCCCGTTCCGAGCGGGTCGCCGCACAGCTCGACGTGCCGCGCGGGTACGCCTCGCTCGACGAGGTCCTGGCGGACGCACCGGACGTCGTGCACGTCTGCACCCCGAACGACCAGCACCACCCCCAGGCCCTCGCCGTGGTCCGGGCGGGCGTCCACGTGGTGTGCGAGAAGCCCCTGGCGATCGACGCCGCGCAGGCGTCCGAGCTGGTCGAGGCCGCACGTGCGGCCGGTGTCGTGGCGACCGTCCCGTTCGCGTACCGCTACCACCCGGTCGTCCGCGAGATCCGGGCACGGATCGCCGCCGGGGAGCTCGGGCGCCTGCTCGCCGTCCACGGGCACTACCTGCAGGACTGGATGCTCGACGAGGACGCCTCGTCGTGGCGCGTCGACGCCGGCGCCGGCGGACTGTCGCGCGCCTTCGCCGACATCGGCTCGCACTGGTGCGACCTCGTCGAGTTCGTCACGGGCGAGCCCTTCGCCTCGGTCTCCGCCGCGACCGACGTCGTCCACCGGACCCGACCGGCGGCCTCCGGGCCCTCGTTCTCGGGCTCGCCGGACGCGGACCCGCTCGCCGACGCGACCCGGCGCGCGGAGGTGACGACCGAGGACACCGCGGTCGCGACGTTCCGCACCGACGCCGGTCGCATCGGCAACGTCGTGGTCTCGCAGGTGTCCGCAGGGCGGAAGAACCGGCTGTGGTTCGAGGTGGACGGCACCCTCGGGTCCGCGGCGTTCGACCAGGAGCAGCCCGAGTCGGCCTGGTTCGGCACCGAGCGCGGCGCGCAGATCGTCGTCCGCGACCCCTCACAGGGGTTCCCGGACCAGCGTCGTCTGGCGGTCGTGCCGGCCGGGCACCCGCAGGGCTACCTCGACGCGTTCGCGGCGTTCGTCGCCGACACGTACGCGGCGGTGCGGGGCGAGGCGCCGGATGGCCTGCCGGCCTTCGCCGACGGCGCCCGCGCGGCCCGGGTGATCGACGCCGTGGTGGCCAGCGCGGTCGACGGGACGTGGCGCACCATCGGGTGACGAGCGGCCGGTCGCGGACCTGAACGCGTACAGGATCCGACGAGCACGGTGGTCGCATGAGCACCACCGTGAGCGACTTCGTCATCGACCGCATCAAGGCGTGGGGCGTCTCCCGCGTGTTCGGGTACCCCGGCGACGGCATCGGTGCCTTCGACGGCGCCCTGGGCAAGGCAGACGGCAGCGAGCGCGAGCTCGAGTACGTCCGCCCGACCCACGAGGAGATCGCGGCGCTGATGGCGACCGCCCACGCGAAGTTCACCGGCGAGGTCGGCGTCTGCGTCGCGACGTCGAGCCCCGGGGCCTTCCACCTGCTCAACGGGCTGTACGACGCGCAGATGGACAACCAGCCCGTCGTCGCGATCGTCGGGCAGCAGGGGCTCGCCTCGATCGGCACGTTCACGCAGCAGGAGTCGAACCTCGAGCGCGTGTTCGCCGACGTCGCCTGCTACGTCGAGACGGTCGCGACCCCGGACGCGGTCCAGGTCGTCGTCGACACCGCCTTCCGCACGGCGATGCTCCGCAAGCAGCCGGCCGTCGTCGTGCTCCCCCACGACGTGCAGGCCATGGCGTACGAGGCTCCCGCCGCCGAGCACTGGGTGTCGCGGTCGAGCGACGCCGCCCCGTCCACCCGGATCGTCCCGCCGCAGGACGAGATCGCCCGCTTCGCCGAGATCCTGAACGCCGGCGAACGTGTCTCGCTCATCGTCGGTGCCGGGGCCCGCGGTGCGACGGACCTGGTGCTGGCCGTCGCCGAGAAGACCGGTGCCGGCATCATCACCGCGCTGCGCGGCAAGGACGTCGTGCCCTCCGACGTGCCGTACCACACGCAGCAGGTCGGGCTCCTCGGCTCCCGTCCGAGCCTGACGCAGGTCAAGGAGTGCGACACGATCGTGCTCCTCGGGTCGAACTACCCGTACGGCGAGTACCTGCCGGCGAGCGGCCAGGCCCGCGGCGTGCAGGTGGACATCAAGCCCGAGCAGATGGGGCTGCGGTACCCGACCGAGCTCAACCTGTGGGGCGACGTCGGCGCGACGCTCGAGGCCGTGCTCCCGCTCCTCCGCGACAAGCAGGACACCGCGTGGCAGGACAAGCTCGCCGACCAGATGCGCGAGTGGGAGGCCGAGATGGACCGCCAGGCCGAGGTTGCCTACGACGACGGAGTGAACCCGCGCCGGGTCATCCGCGCCGTCAACCAGCGCCTGCCCGAGGGCGTCACGGTGACGTGCGACGCCGGCACCACGGCCGACTGGTACGGCCACCACATCCGGTTGCGCCGCGGCATGCACGGTGACATGTCCGGACGACTGGCGACGATGCTCGCCGCGATGCCCTACGCCGTCACGGCGAAGTTCGCCTTCCCGGACGCCCCGGCCGTCTGCACCATCGGCGACGGTGCGTTCCAGATGCTCGGCATGAACGAGCTCATCACGGTGAAGAAGTACATGGCCCAGTGGCCGAACCAGCAGCTCGTCATCGTCGTCATGCACAACGACGACCTCGGCCAGGTCTCGTGGGAGATGCGGACCGAGGACGGCAACCCGATGTGGTCCGGCTCGCAGGACGTCCAGACGATGGACTACGCCGGCTACGCGGAGCTGCTCGGGTTCACGGGCATCGCGGTGCACCGCGACGACGAGGTCGAGGCCGCCGTCGAGCGCGCCTTGGCGAACCCCGGGGTGACGCTCATCGACGCGTACGTCAGCCGGAACGTCCCGCCCCTGCCGCCGCACATCACCGCCGAGTACGCGGTCAACACGGCGAAGAGCCTGCTCAAGGGCGACCCCGCGGAGCTCGGCGTGATCAAGGACTCGGCGAAGGCGATGGCCGCCGAGGCCGTCGAGCGGGTGAAGGGCGCCCTCGGCCGCGACTGACCCGACGGTTGTCCCCCGATCGGGAGGATCGTCCCCCGTGGTGTGAACAACACGTGACGTGTCGAGCCGGGGCCTGGCGTGTTGTCTGTGGGATTTCGTAGGTTCATCGCCGATGAACGCTCACTCCTCCCCGCGCCGCCGGCGCCTGGCCGGGGCCTCGGCCCTGGTCGCCGCCGGCGTCCTCACCGCCCTCACCGTCCCCTCCGCGGCACTCGCCGCCGAGGGCGACACCACCATCGACCTCTACAACGTCAACGACTTCCACGGCCGGATCGCGCAGTCGATCTCCAAGGACTCGGCTGGTGCGCCGTCACCGCGCGACGGCGACGCCGCCGGTGCCGCGACCCTCGCCGGTGCGCTCGAGCAGCTCCGCGGGACCGACACCTCGACGTCCGCCTTCGTCAGCTCCGGCGACAACATCGGCGGTTCGACCTTCGAGTCCTTCATCCAGGACGACCAGCCGACGATCGACGTCCTCAACCAGATGGACCTGTCCGTCAGCGCGATCGGCAACCACGAGCTCGACAAGGGCCAGGACGACCTGCGCGACCGGGTCATCGGCGGGCAGGGCGACGGCGTCCGCGCGGCGCAGTGGGACTACGTCTCGGCGAACATCCTCGACAGCGCGACGGGCGAACCGGCGTTCGACCCCTACGCCATCGAGGAGATCAGCGGCAAGCGCGTCGCCTTCATCGGCGCGACCGTCGACCTCGTCGGCCAGGGCCTCGTCGCCCCGGACGGCATCGCCGGTCTCGAGATGGGCGACATCACCACCGAGGTGAACAAGGTCGCCGAGCGGCTCACCGACGGGAACGCGGCGAACGACGAGGCAGACGTCCTCGTCCTGCTCGTGCACGACGGCGCCGAGTCCTCGACCCCGGTCAGCCCGACGTCGAACACCGACTTCTCCCGCGCGGTCTACGGCGTCACGCCGAAGGTGTCGGCGATCCTGTCCGCGCACACGCACCAGACGTACTCGTACGCGATCACGCCGACCGGCGGCACCACGCCCCGCCCGGTGATCCAGACCGGCTCGTACGGCTTCAACCTCGGCCACGTGCAGCTGCAGGTCGCAGCGGACGGCACCGTCACCGCACCGGTGGCCGAGAACCTGCGTCTCGTCGACGGCACGTACGCGAAGGACGCCGCCGTCCAGGCGACCGTCGACACCGCCGTCAAGGAGGCCGACCGCCTCGGCGCCGTCGAGCTCGGCACGATCGACCGCGACCTCAAGCGCGCCGTGCAGTCCCCGGACGCGGACGGGCTGCAGTCCGAGAACCGCGGTGGCGAGTCCACCCTCGGCAACTTCGTCGCCGAGGTCCAGCGCTCGCAGACCGAGCGCCAGGGGTCGCAGATCGCCTTCATGAACCCGGGCGGCCTCCGCGCCGACATCGGCGCCGGAACGGTCACCTACAAGGAGGCCGCGGTCGTCCAGCCGTTCGCGAACACGCTCGTCGTGCTCGACTTGACCGGTGACCAGATCCGCCAGGCGCTCGAACAGCAGTGGCAGCCGTCGACGGCGAGCCGTCCGTTCCTCAAGCTCGGTGCGTCCGCGGGCTTCTCGTACACCTACGACCCGGAGGCCACGGCCGGCGCGCGCATCACGTCGATGACGCTCGACGGCGAGCCGGTCGACGCTGACACCACCTACAAGGTGACGGTCAACTCGTTCCTCGCGACCGGTGGCGACAACTTCGCTGCGTTCAAGGGCGCCGCCGCGAAGCAGGACAGCGGCATGGTCGACCTCGAGGCACAGGTCCAGTACTTCCGGGCCAACCCGGAGGTGGCGGTCCAGGAGGACCAGCGCGCCGTCGGCGTCCGGGTCACCGACGCCCCCGAGGGCGGCTTCCAGCCCGGTGACGACGTGCGCATCGACCTGTCGTCGCTCACCTTCAGCAACGCGGCCGACCAGGGCGGCACCGTCTCGGTCAGCGCCGGTGACCAGGAACTCGCGACCGCTGACGTCGACAACACGATCGTCGACACCACGGACGAGCAGGGTCGCGCGACCCTGACCTTCACGGTCCCCGAGGGCACCGTCGCCACGCCCGCTGACGCTCGTGCCTCGGCACTCGCGGTCGCTCCGACCGCGACCGCTCCGACCGTGACCACCGACGAGCCGCTCGTCGTGACCCTGCCGAACGGTCAGGCGATCACCCTCGCCGTCACCGTGCCGATCGAGACCGCCGCCGAGCCGACGGACCCGACCGACCCGACGAACCCGACCGACCCGGGCACCCCGGGCGCGGGTGACCCGACCGCTCCGGGCACGGGCCTGCCGGGCGACGGTACCGGCACCGGCGACGTGGACGGCGACGGCGTCGCCGACGGCGTCCGTCCGGGCACGGCCGGTGGCGACCTCGCCTTCACCGGCGCCGACCTGGTCGTCCCGGGCATCGCCGCCGGTGTCCTGCTGCTCGCCGGCGCGCTGGGCCTGGTGCTCGCCCGCCGGAAGCGCGCCGAGCGCGAGGCGACGGTCCTGACGGACTGACACCGCGCCTCCCGGCCGACGACAGGCGACGGGCCGTCCCACCTCGGTGGGGCGGCCCGTCCCGCTGTCCGCTGCCGGAAGACACGGCCAGTTCCACCGGTCCGCGAGGTACGCTCGCCCTGTCGCATCGCGACGCGTCGCGCCGGGTCGCCCCCCAGGGCCGGACGGTGGTTCCGTCCGTCGACTCCGCGACGCGGGTGTCCTCCGTCTCCAGGGAAACGACGGAGGACACCCACCTCAGCTCCGCGGGCCGGTCAGCGGAAGAGCTGCTCCCCGACGTACGACCCCTTCCGCGGCGCCGGCGGGACGGCGAAGACGCCGGACCCGATGTGCGACACGTACTCGTTCAGACGGTCCGACGCCCCGAGCTTCCGCTGCAGCCGCGTGAAGTGCTCCGGGTCGGTCGTGTAGGCCGCGAAGAGCAACCCGGCGTCGAGCTGGCCGTACTGGTTCAGCCCGTCCGTGTAGTTGTAGCCGCGGCGCAGGATCTTCACGCCGCCGTTGTTCTCGTGCGCGGCGAGCGCGACGTGCGACCGCGGGTCGATCGCGGTCGCGCCGTCCGCACCGGCCCCGTGCGCGGCGGCGTGGAAGTCCGGCGTGGTGTGCTCGGTCCCGCCGGAGAGCGGGGCGCCCTCCACCTTCGTGCGGCCGAAGACCCGCTGCTGGTCGCGCACGACGTCGGCGTCCCACGTCTCCAGGTTCATCCGGATCTTCCGGACCACCTGGTACGTGCCTCCGGCCATCCACCCGGCGTCGTCGTCGAGCCAGACGAAGCGGTCGTACTCCTCGTCCGTCGAGACGTTGCGGGTGCCGTCCTTGAAGCCCATCAGGTTCCGCGGCGTCGACTGCGGCGGACCGGCGGAGGCGCGGCCGAAGCCGATCACCGTCCACCGCACGGTCGCGGTCCCACGGGCCATCCGCGCCAGGTCGCGCACGGCGTGGTACGCCACCTGCGGGTCGTCGGCGCAGGCCTGCAGGGAGAGGTCCCCACCGGTCAGGCCGTCCTCGAGCGCGTCGCTCGGCAGGGTCGGGATCGCCGCGAGGTGCGCCGGGCGCTTCGCCGCCAGCCCGAAGCGCTCGTCGAACACCCCGGGGCCGAGGCCGACGGTGACCGTGAGGGACGCGGGACCGAGGTCGAGCGCTTCCCCCGTGTCCGCGCCGACGCCCTCGCCGTGCGCGGGCTCGACGCTGCCGATCGTCCGCCCGGCCTGCAGCTGCGCGATCGCCGCCGACCACCGGGCGAGCAGCACCTGCAGCTCGGTGGCGGTGGAGGCGGTCAGGTCGAACACCATGAACACGCAGTGCCGCTGCGGGGTCGTCCGGATCCCGCCCTGCGGCTGCCGTGCCGCGGTCGCGTAGAACGGCACCTGCTGGGAGAGGTCGATGGACTCGTCGGCGTTGCCGGCTGCGGCGAACGGGTCGACCCCGGTCGCCACCGTGGCCCCGGCGACACCTGCGACCGCGCCGACGCCGGCACCGGCTGCGGCGAGCCCGGCGCCGAGCAGACCACGGCGCGAGAACCGTGACGCGGTCACGCCGTCGCGACCTTCTCGGCCAGGCGGGACAGCGGGTCCTGCAGCGCCTGGACCTGCTGCGAGATGCGGTTGGCGTCCTCCGCCTTCGCGGCGGCGTCCCACGTGCTGAAGCCGCCGAGGGCGTTCGCGTCGCGGAACCCGTCCATCATCGTGTTCGTCGCGTCGAACTGCGCGGCGATCTGCTTCGTGAGGGCCGGGTCGACCTTCGTCAGGCCGGGCTTGAGGTACGCGAAGGCCTGCCGGGCGCCCTCGACGTTCGCGGCGAGGTCGACGAGGTCGATGTGGCTGTACGCCTCCTCCTCCCCGGTGATCTTGTTCGACTGGACTTCCTCGAGCAGCCCGGCGGCGCCGTTCGCCAGGTCCTCCGGCTTGTATTGCAGCGTCGGCACGAGCTTCGCGAGGAGCTGCACGTTCGCGGTGAGGTCGGCGGCGGTCTGCTTCGTCGACGCCGTGATCGCGCCGGCCTGGAACAGGTCCTTCTCGACGGCGTGGAACCCGCTCCAGCCGACGGCGGCGTCGAGGTTCGACTGCCGCATGTCGACGAGGTAGTCGAGGTTGCCCGCGTTGTCGGTGGCGCTGTGGCCCTGCTTGACGAAGCCGTCGACGTCGCTCTCGACGTGCTCGTAGAACGGCCGGGCGGCCGCGTAGTCGCGCTTCGCCGCGTCGAGGTCCCCGGCGTCGACGTCGGTCTGCAGCTGCCGGACGGCGGTCACCATGTCGGTCACCTGGCCGTCGACGTAGGTCGCGTAGCCCGTCGCGCCGTCGGCGAGCAGGGCCGCGGCGCTGCTGTCGGCGGTCGCCGCCGCCTTCCCGGTGACGGTGAAGTCGGTCAGCTCCTCGGCCGCGCCGGGGCAGTACACCTGGTACTTGCCGCCGGTCAGGGTCGCGGTGAAGCGGACGGCGTCGAGTCCGGGCGCGAGGTTCTCCTTCTCGCCGAGGATGCGCTGGTCCTGCAGGAGCTCCACCTCGGTGATGGCGGTGGACGACTCGTTGCGCACGGTGAACGTGACGGGGCCCGCGGGGACCTTCGTGGTCGACACGGCGCAGGCGTCGGAGCCGTCGTTCGTCAGCGTGATGGTGACGCGGGACACCCGGCCGGTGCCGCCGGTCGCGTCGTCGGCCGGTGTGCTGCCGGCCGAGCACCCGGTCAGGGTCAGGACGGCGGCGACACCCAGGGCGCCGAGGGCGAGCAGGGGTCGGGCGGTCGTCGTGGCGGTCGGGGTCGTGGGGGTCCTACCGAACGGCATGGTCGAGGCTCCTCGCTGGGACGTCGGCGGGCGGGCCGCGCGACGGGTCGGTTCCGGGGGTGGTGGTCGTGGGGGTCCGGACGCGGCGCCGGTCGCGGGCCGCGAGCGCGGCCTGGGCAGCCGCCGCGACGAGCAGCGCGAGCGGTAACCAGGCGTTCCAGAGGCGCAGCTCGGCCGCACGCGTCTGTGCGGCGGCGAGGTCCGTCGCCGCACGGTCCGCGTCGGCGGGCGGGACGGTCCAGACGTCGCGGTCCAGCGTGGTCGTCCGGGCGGCCGGGAGGCCCCCACCGCGCAGCGTGAGGACGTCGCGTTCCGAGCGGGTCGCCTCCAGGACGCCGCCCCGCACGGTCGTGAGGGTCACGGTGTCGCGGACGGTCCAGTCGGCGGCGAACGGGCCGGGGTTCGTCGACGGGGAGACGCCGACCGGGACCCGGCCGAACAGCCCGACGAGCTGGTCGAGCGTCAGCGAGGTCGGTCGGTCGGTGGCCGGGACGTCCTCGGTGACCTGCCACTGGTCGGCACCGGTGCCCGCGCGGGCGACGCGACGGTGGACCGACGCGGGCAGGGTGATCCTCCCCTCGGTCTCGGCCGTCCCGTCGCTCCGCAAGCTCCGCGACGCGCCGGTACCGGACCGAGTGGGCCCCTCCTCCCGGCCGCTGCCCGACACCCGGAGGACCGCTGCGTCTCCGTCGACCGACGCCGTCACGGAGCGCGCGTCGCCGGTGACGGCGACCGTGCGGGGCAGGTCCGCGCCGCCGCCGGAGGGCACGGCGACCGCGAGCACGACGGCCGTCGCGGCGAGGGCGGCGGCGAGGACGGCGCGCACCCGCGGGACGCGCTGCGGCGACGGACGCCAGGCGCGCGGCCAGAGCGCGACGGCGAGGACCGGGACGACGTAGAGGACCCAGCCGAGCACCTCGACGACGCGCGGGTCGGCGGGGATGCCCAGCACCCCGGTGACGAGCGCGCCGCGGACCGAGCCGTTCGGGGCGAGCCAGCCGAGGTCGACCGTGCGCTGCTGGCCGATGACGAGCCACCCGGCCTCGTGCGCGTGGCGGAGCGCGGTGAGGACGAGGCCGCCCGCGACGAACACGAGGAAGACGCCCGTGACGGTGAAGAACCGGCCGAGGTCGAGCCGCACGCCACCGGTGTAGATGCCGTACCCGATGAGCACCGCCACGGCGATGCCGATCACGGCGCCGAGGGCCGCGGTCCCGGTGTCCGTCGATGCCTGGAAGGTCGCGAGCAGGAACACCGCGGTCTCGAAGCCCTCCTTGAGGACCGCGAGGAACGCCATGCCGGCGAGGGCCCAGGCGGTGCCACGGCCGAGGGCTGCTGACGCGCTCGCCTGCAGGTCCCGCGAGAGGGTCCGCGCGTGGGTCCGCATCCAGACCACCATCCCGGTCACGAAGACGACCGCGACGGCGCCGATGACGGTCTCCATGCCCTCCTGCTCGGCCTGCGGCAGGGCCTGCTCGACGAGCTGCAGGCCGAAGCCGACGGCGATGCTCAGGGCGACCGCGACGCCGACGCCGGTCCACATCGGGGTCAGCGGAGCGCGGTTGCGACGGAGGAACGCGGCGATGATGCCGACGATGAGCGTCGCTTCGAGGCCTTCGCGGAGGCCGATGACGAGGGTGGCGATCATGGCGAAGGTGAGGCTAACCTAACCATCCGCCGCACCGCCACCTCCGTGACGTGGGGTTTGATTGTTCTCATGAACCTGCTGACCCCCGAGGGCCTGGCGTCGGTCACGAACGTGCTCGACCTCGCCGGCGTCTTCGCCTCGGCCCTGCTCGGCGGTTCGCTCGCCCGCACCATGGAGTTCGACCTGTTCGGGTTCCTCGTCGTCGGGTTCGTCTCCGGGCTCGGCGGCGGCATTCTCCGCGACACCCTGCTGCAGAACGGCCCACCCGTCGCGCTCGTCGACCCGCTCTACCTGCCCGTCGCGATCGCCGGGTCGCTCGTCGCCTTCTTCGTGTCGTTCTCCGAGGTGACGTGGGACCGCCTGTTCACCGTGCTCGACGCGGCGGTGATCGGCTTCTGGTCGGTGGTCGGCGTGCAGCGGACCTTCGACGCGGGTCTCGAGTGGCCGACCGCGATCATCATGGGCACGGTCACCGCGGTCGGCGGCGGGGCCATGCGCGACCTGCTGCTGCGGCGCGTCCCCGCGGTCTTCGGCGGGAACGCCCTCTACGCCACGGTCGCGGTCGCCGCGTCGGCCGTGATGGTCGTCGCCTCGCACCTCGGCTCCCCCACCATCGGCATCGTCGCCGCCATCGTGCTCTCGCTCGGGCTGCGGTACGGCGCCGTCAAGCGGGGCTGGGGCCTGCCGAACGGTCGCGAGTGGCAGCCGAAGTCGACCCTCGGGTCCCTGCTGCAGCGCGGGCGACGTCTCCGGCCGGACGCGATCCGGCTGCTCCGTCGACCCGGCAGGCGCACCGGACGGGGCAGCGTGCGGAGCGATCGCGAGCCGTCCGACGACGCCTGAGCCTGCCTCGGGGACTGTGCTCGGGAGGCCCCACGCGCTACCATCGCTACCGCCGGGTATCCACCCGGTGACCACGTCGACGACCACACCGACACGACCCGAACGTGCCGGTCGGGCCACCGACGTGGCCGGGGGCTTCGCTGGTGCCGCGCGTGTGCGCAGCGCGCGGCGCGGCAGGTCCCCGACGGTCGCCCCGCAGCCCGGAGCGCCGGAACCCCGCACGGTCACCCACGTGCGGAGATCGACAGCACGGCACACCACCGCGACGATCACGGATCAGGACCACATGGACGACGACGCCACCTCCCCCACCGCCAGGACCCCGCGCGCCGAGGTCCGGGAGCGCCTGCTCGCCGCCGGCGCCGACGTGTTCGCCGAGTCCGGCGTGCACGGCGCCCGGCTCGACGACGTCGCCGCCCGCGCCGGCTTCAGCAAGGGCGCCGTCTACTCGAACTTCTCGTCGAAGCAGGACCTCGTCGCCCAGGTCATGCAGCGCTCGACGAACATGGTGCTCGCGTCGCTGCAGGAGGTGGTGCGCGTCGACATCGCGGCCACCGACATCGCCGACGTCGTCCGTGCGGCGTTCGGCGGGCACGACCAGGCCCGGCAGTTCGCGCTGCTCTGCGAGTTCCGCGCCTACGCGACCCGCACACCGGAGGCGATGCCCGAGTTCGTCCGGCAGCGCCGCGAGCTGCAGGACGGCGTGCTCGACCTCGTGCGGCTCTGGTTCGGGGCGCACCCGGAGGTCGCACCCGCGATGCCCCTGGAGGACTTCGCGATCCTGCTCGTCGGCGCGAACGTCGGCATCGTGTTCGACGCCCCCGCGCTCCCCGGCGTCCACCCGGGCGACGTCATCGCCGGCATCGTCGACGCGGTGGTGCGCCCGCGGCGCTGACGCGCGCGGGAGCGGGGCGCGGAACGCGCCCGCGGGCCGTGGCCCGCGGCGCCGCCGCACAACGGGAGGCACGTCGCGCCACGCGATCTCGTGGCGCGAGCCGCCCCACGTTGTGCGCAGGCACGCCGCGCCACTGCGCGGCCCGGCAGCGGCGGAACGCGTCAGCGCCGACGCGCGCGGCGCACAACCGGAAGCCGGTCGCGCCACGGAATTGCGTGGTGCGGACCGGCAGAGCGTCGTGGAGGGAAAGAGTGGTCACTGCAGTGGTGCACCCGTGCGGTCGTGGTCTCGCTGGACAACAGACAAATCAACCAGGACCACGGTGGTGGACTGAGGTGCCACTCAGACGCCTAGGCTCATGCCACTG
>NZ_CAJCKG010000035.1:0-30875 GCF_903970945.1 Curtobacterium sp. ME26 | reverse complement strand
GTCGCTCACCATCGCGTACGCCTGGTCCGGCGTCACGTGGCCGGCCGACACGAGCAGGCTCGCGGTCTCGAGGGCGTCGCTCCGGCCCACAGGGTTGAACGGGTCGCGGACGTTGTCCGCCCCGGCGGCGACCCGCACGCCGGCGTCGGTGAGCGCCCGGATCGCGGTGAGCCCGCGGGGCGTCGACACGGGGTGCTGCCAGCCCTGCAGGTAGAGGTTCGTGATCGGCAGCGTGATGATGCCGAGGTCCGCGGCGGCGACGTCGGCGACGACCTCGGCCAGGCGCTCCGGGCCGAGGGTGCCGAGCCGGACGCAGTGCCCGGCGGAGTACTGGCGTGCGTCACCGCGGTCACGGCGCAGGCGGCTGACGGCACGGGCGTAGTGGTCGAGGGTGACCGGCCCGTCGAGGCTCTCGTCGGTGTGCAGGTCGACGCCGACGCCGTACCGCTCGGCGAGGGCGAGCAGCCGGTCGACGTCGGCGAGGGGGTCCTCGGCGAGGTGCGGCGCACCGCCGACCAGGTCGACGCCGCAGTCGAGGACGGCCTCGACGTGGGCGTCGGGCGCCAGCGGTCCGGCGAGGGCGACGAGCTCGAGGTCCATCAGCCCCGCGAGCTCCTCGCGGACCTGCACCAGGGCGCGGGCACCGCGGGTCGCGGACTCGGCGGAGGCGGGGGCGTCCGCGGGGGAGCGGCGGCCGCTCAGCACGTCGACGTGGCTGCGGACCGAGGTGCTGCCGGCGGCGAGGAGCGCGAGGGCAGCCGTCCGGGCGCGGTCGGCGATGTCCTCGACCGTCATGGTGGCGGCGTGTGCGGACCACGAGGCGATCGCGGCGCCGAGGTCGCCGAGCGGCGGGCGGATGGCGTCCGCGCTGAGGGCCTTGTCGAGGTGGGCGTGCGGCTCGGCCGGAGCGGTGAGGAGCAGGCGCCCCTCGAGGTCGAGCGTCGCGTCCGCCGGGGTCGATGTCGGTGCCGACAGGGTGCCCGCCGGGGCGACGGCCGTGACGGTGCCGTCCTCGATCGTGACGTCGACCAGGCGACCGTCCGGCAGCAGAGCGGACCGCAGGAGCCCGATCGTGCGGGGTGCTGTCGCGTCCATCCGGAGCCTCTCGATCGTGTGTGACAATGTTGATCGCATCAACATCTCCGATGCTAGGGCGGCCGTGTTTCCCTCTCGTTTCGAGGCGGTTGCCGTGTGTGACACCCGTCCCGGTCCGACCGGGGAGCCGGAACGAGCGTTCCGTCGAGGGCGTCCGCGAGGTCGTCGGAGGACCCCGTCCAGGCCGAGAGGAGTGCGCCGTGAGCACCGGCACCACCACCGAGACCGACCGCGTCGTCGACGACCAGACCCAGCGGATCGGCGAGCACATCCGCGCCCGCCGCCGCGCCGCCCGGCTGACCCTCGTGCAGGTCGCCGAGCAGACCGGCCTGTCGCACCCGTTCCTCAGCCAGGTCGAGCGCGGGCACTCCCGCGCGAGCATGGTGTCGCTCGAGAAGATCGCCGCCGCGCTCGGGACCACGCAGGTCGAGCTGCTCGCCGCGGGGGCGCCGGATCGGCCGGACCACGACGTGCGGGCACCCGAGGTGCTCCGCGCGGACGAGGGCGCGCGGGGTCCGTTCTCGAGCGGGGAGGCCCGGCTCCTCGTGCACGCCGGCCCGCACGCCTTCGAGCCGCTCGAGTGGACGGGCGAGAACACCGACCTCGGCGAGTACTTCGAGCACCGCGAGGACGAGTTCCTCACCGTGCTCACCGGCGACGTCCTGCTCGACCTGCGCGGACAGGAGCCGCTCCGCCTGGGACCGGGTGACTCGGCCTACTACCGCGGCGGCACCGGACACCGGTGGTGCAGCGCGGACGGCGGTCGCTTCCACATGATCGTGGTCAAGGAGACCCCGCACGCCGGAGCGACCCCGCACGCCGGAGCGGCCTCGTGACCGCCGTGCCGGAGCGTCGCCGCGTGCGCGTCGCCGCACGCCGGACCGTCGCGACCGACGTCGTCGCACTCGACCTCGCACCCCTCGACGGCGCGCAGCTGCCCGAGTGGGAGCCGGGCGCGCACGTCGACCTCGAGGTCGCGCCGGACACCGAGCGCCAGTACTCGCTCGTCACGACCACGGCCGAGGGACACTGGCGCATCGCGGTGCTCCGGGAGCCGGACGGCCGCGGGGGCTCCGTCGCCGTGCACGACGACCTCGCGGTCGGCGACGAGGTCGTGGTCGCCGGACCCCGGAACCACTTCGGCTTCGACCCGACCCGACCGGCCGTGTTCGTCGCGGGCGGCATCGGGATCACGCCCCTCACCGCGATGATCGAGGCGGCCGAGCGTGCCGGGACCCCGTGGGAGCTCCACTACGCCGGACGCAGTCGCAGTCGGATGGCCTTCGTCGACGACCTCGTCGCGGCGCACCCGGAGCGGGTCGTCGTCGCGGCCGCGGACGAGCACCCCCGGTTGAACGTCATCGGACTCCTCGCCGAACCGCGCGACGCGGTCGTCTACTGTTGCGGCCCACGCGGGCTCATGGACGCCGTCGAGTCGGCAGCCGCGCACTGGCCGGCGGGCAGCGTCCGGGTCGAGCGGTTCGAGCCCGCCGCCGACGTGGACGCGCCCGGAGAGGCGTTCGAGGTCGAGCTCACGCTCACCGGCACGACCGTCACCGTCCCCGCCGACCGCACCCTGCTCGAGGTCGCCGAGGAGGCCGGCGCCTTCGTGCTCTCCTCCTGCCGCGAGGGCACGTGCGGGACCTGCGAGACGCCCGTCCTCGAGGGCGCCGTCGAGCACCGCGACACCGTGCTCAGCCCGGAGGAGCAGGCCGACGACCGCACGATGATGGTCTGCGTGTCGCGCGCCCGGCGCGGATGCCCGCGCCTGGTGCTCGAACTCTGACGCCCTGCGGACGCTCGGCGTCTCCTACGGACGCTCGGTGTCGTCGAGCGCGCCGCCGGTGAGCGCCGACAGACGCTCCAGGCCCGCCTCGGCGACCAGCTGGCGGGCGAGCGGGCGTGCCCGGTCCACCGCCTCGCGGACGTCGACCCTCGTGACGTCGAAGTCGGCGACGCTCAGGTCGCCGTCGACCCAGACGTCACGGACCTCGCGGCTGCCCGCGACGAAGACGACCGCCTGGTAGGGGTCGTGGACGTTCGCCAGGGTGGGGGAGTCGCCGTCGAACACGACCAGGTCCGCGCGCTTGCCGGGTTCGAGCGAGCCGATCTCGTGCTCCATCCGCAGCGCACGGGCGCCGCCGATCGTGCCCATCTCGAACGCCTCCCGGGCGCTCATCGCGGTGGCCTGCAGGTCGCGGACCCGGGCGAGGAGCGCAGCGGTCTTCATCGCCTGCAGGAAGTCCTGCGAGTCGTTCGACGCCGGCCCGTCCACGCCGATGCCGACCGGGATCCCCAGGGCGCGGAGCTCCGCGACCGGGGCGATGCCACTGGCCAGGATGCCGTTCGCGACCGGGTTGTGGGCCACGCCGACGCCGTTCGTGGCGTAGCGCTCCCGGTCCTCGCGGTCGACCCACACGCTGTGCGCCGCGATGACCGGCACCTGGAACATGCCCGTGGCCTCGGCGTGCCCGATCGCCGTCCGGCCGGTGCGCTGGCGCGCGGCGGTGACCTCCTCGCGCACCTCGTGGAAGTGCACGTGCACGCCGTGGCCGCCCGCGACCGCGTAGTCGACGTGCTCCTGCCAGGTGTCGTCGGTGTAGCGGCCGATCGACGAGACGCCGACCCGGAACGTGCTGTACCGGCTGGCGTCCGCGGCCTCGCGCAGCGCCTCGAACTCCTCGAGGATCGGTGTCGCACCGAAGTCGCGGTCGACGTCGCCCGAGCCGAAGGACACGACACCGCGGAGCCCGAGGTCCTCGAGCGCCTGCACGACGCCCGGCGTCGCCGGCTCGTCCGGCATCGGGTCCGCGCAGAACATGTCGTTCGCCGTCGTGACACCGCTCCGGAGCAGCTGGATGCCCTGCAGGACCGTCCCGGCGTAGGCCTTCTCGCGGGTCATCACCGGGTTGACGCGGCCGATCAGCGCCGTGAGCCACTCCCACAGCGTGTACTGCGAGCCGATGCCCGTGATGAGGCCCTCGCTGAAGTGCCCGTGCGTGTTGACGAACCCCGGCGTCACGACGTCGTACGCACCGCCGCGGACGGGAGCGTCGGGGTGCGCGGCCGACAGCTCGGCGAAGGTGCCCACGGCGGCGATGCGGTCCCCGTCGAGCAGCACGGCGCCGTCGCGGATCGCGGCGGGGGTGGCGGAGTCGTCGGGCGCGGCGGTCAGCACCCAGCCGGCGCGGATCAGGGTCTGTGACATGTGGCGAACCTAGGGTGCCCGTGTTTCGCGGGTGTCACCGTCGGGTTTCCCCGTGGTGCGCGCCGTACCCGTCGGAACGTCCGGTGCTCAGGGCCGGGTCAGCAGGGCCGGGTCAGCAGGGCACGCAGCCGGTCGCGCAGCACGTCGTCCACGCCGATGGTCGCGAACGCACCGTCGACGTCCGCGGCGACCTCCGCGACGACGGGTCCCGTGGTCGCGATCCACGCCTCCACCTGCTCCGGTCCCCACGATGCCTGTCGGTCGTGCGTCGGTGCGTGGATCGCCGTGCCCGCCATCGCGCGGACCGATGCGGCGTGGTCCTCGGCGACGATCGCCGGTGCCACCCCGGCGTTCGCCAGGAGGAGCGCACTGATCATGCCCGTGCGGTCGCGTCCCGCGCTGCAGTGCACGAGCACGCCGGTCGGGGCGTCGGCGACGGCCCGGAGGGCACCGAGCACGAGGTCGGGCAGGATCCGCCAGTTGTGCCGCCAGTACTCGGGCGAGTCGAGGATCGGGAAGCACACCGCCCGGAACTCGGGATCGTCCTGGTCCTCGGTCGGGGCGAGCACCACCGGGACGGACGCGCGGGTTGCGGGCGGCACGTCCGGGTCGCCGTCGCGGACACCGACCTCGTCCGGGCAGCGGAGGTCGACGACCGTGGCGAGCCCCCAGTCGTGCGCGTCGCGCCAGCCGGCCTCGGTGAGTCGCTCCCGTCGCGGTCCTCGAGCCACGCGACCGTGGATCGTGGCGCCGGTCGGGGAGTCGGGGGTGGGGAGACCGCCGAGGTCACGCGCGTTCGGGTACCCGTCCCAGTCGAGGTTCCGCACCCGAAGGACCCTACTGCGTCGGCCCGGACGACCCGAGCGGACGGACGAGGATCACGCTGGGGCCGGACCAGTCGAGGCCGTGGTGCTCCTCGAGCGGCGTGAAGCCGAGCCGCTCGTAGAACGCACGGGTCCTGGCGTAGGGCTCGTGGTCGAAGGACGGCCCGACGGTGTGCACCGACAGGAAGCGGCACCCGTCTGCCGCGAGGTCGGCCGCGATGCTCTCGACGAGGGCACTCCCGACACCGCGCCCGTGCACCGTGGGGTGCACGGCGATGAGGTGCAGTTCGGCGGACGCCGGGAAGTGCCGACGGGTGAGCGCCACGCCCACGACCGTGCCGCCGAGGACGGCGAGCCGACTGTCGTAGGGCCCGTCTGCCGCCGCGGCGGCGTAGTTCTCGATCGCAACCTGATCGCCGAACCAGTCGGGCAGTGCGCCGAGGATCCGTCGGACGTCCGGGCTGCTCCGCCGGCTGACGATCCGGATGCGGTGCCGTTCGGCGACGGCGAGTGCTTGTTCGGCCGAGGCGAGCAGGGCCGGGGCGCCGGCGCGGCGCAACGTCACGACCCGTCGGAAGTCCTCGGAAGCCCGTCCGGCGTCGCCGTGCGCCAGGAGGGCCTTCCCCCGGTGCTGGCGGAGGACGGCTTCGAGCGGTGTTCCGTCGTGCTCGTCGACCAGGCGGTCGTACTCCTGCACGGCCCGGAGGGTGTCCCCGAGGTCACGGTGACAGTCGGCAGCGAGAGCGCGGACCCGGACGGTCCGAGGGAGCGCGTCGAGCTGGTCCAGCGCGACGTCGGGTTCCCCGCTCCAGAGGAGTTCCAACGGCACCGCGAGCGGATCGTCCAGCAGACCAGCACGGAACGCTGCCCGATCCGTGACGCTGGGACGTAGGTCCGCAGCGCGGATGCTCCACCCTGGACCTCCCTCGACGTCGTGCGGCGCCGGCATCGGTGGGAGCGCGACGACCATCTGGACACGACGGCCGTACCGGTCGAGGCCGAGCCGGTCCTCGGTGTCGGCGAGTGCACGGTCGAACGCCGTGACCGGTTCCTCCTCGACGAACCCTGCCGACCGGTAGAAGGGCGCGTTCCACGGCACGTCGGCGTACGTCCGGAGCGTCATCCGCTCGTGCCCGCGAGCCCTGGCACCGTCCTTCGCGGCCTCGAGGAGCGATCGACCGATGCCGCGACGCGCGTGCAGCGGGAGCACGGACAGTTGTTCGAGGTGGCAGACGCCGTCGGGTTCCAGCACGTGCGCGAACCCGACGACGACGCCGTCCTGCTCCGCGACGAGCAGGAGACCGGCCGCTGCCGCCCGTTCGGCTCCGGAGGGCGCCGGCGCCCAGTCATCGGGATGCAGCAGATCGACGAGGATCCGGTCGGCCTCGTCCTCGATGCGTCCGACGTGCTCGAGGTCGCGCTGCTCGGCGGAGCGGACGATCAGTGTCATGCCCGCAGCCTAGGGTGGACGATCCCGGTGCGGCCGCCCTCGCCCTGCCGGTGATCGGAGACGGAGACGCGGACTGCTCCGAGTGCCGGACGGACCGCGCCTGGTAGGACCGGAGCATGGTGATCTACGACGCCCGACCCGTCCGGACCGCGGCGCAGGTGCTGCTCGACGTCGTCGTCCTCGGCGGCATCGTGGTCGCCGTGCTCCTGGGACGCGCGGTCTCGGCGTCGATCAGTGCGCTCGCCGCCATCGGGGGACGCGTGGACGAGCAGGGGTCGGCGTTCGAACAGCAGCTCCGCCGGACCGCCGACGCCCTGGACGATGTCCCGCTCGTCGGCAGCTCCGTGAGCCGACCGCTGCGTGACGCGAGCCGGAGTGCGGGCGACATCGCGGCGGCGGGGTCGCAGCAGCAGGAGGAGACGCTGCACCTCGCGCACCTGCTCGGCACCTCGCTGGCGGTGGTGCTCGTCGTCGTGCTGGTCGCGGTCTGGCTCCGGTACCGGGGCGGCTTCATCCGCCGGGCGTCCGCGACCCGACGACTGGCGCAGCAGCCCGACGGCACGGAACTGCTCGCCGTCCGGGCGCTGACGACGCGGGACGCGGTCGGCAGGCTCGGTGCCGACGTCGTGGACCGGTGGCGGCAGCGGGACCCGGAGACGGTGCTCGCGCTGGCCGAGATCGAGCGGCGGAGCAGCGGGCTCCGCGCGACCGTCCCGTCCAGCCGTCCGTAGCCGGTGCGTCGGCGTCGAGCGCACCGGCGCGCGTCACGACGGTGACGCCGACTCCGGGCGTCGAGACCCATCTCGGACGCTGGACGCGCAGTCGACGCGGGCGTCGACGGCAGCCTGCGGACGGAACCGCTCAGCGAAGTCCAGTTCGTTCGGCAGCCAGACGTCGTGCCACAGCGCCTCGTGGTCACGTCCGAGGCGTCGGTCGCGTGCGATGCCCCGACGAGCCGCGGTCTCGAGGTCGACGTCGCACCACACGGTCATGTCGAGCGCCGGTAGCGCCTCGGGGTGGAACAAGCCGATGAGGTCCACCACCAGGATCCCTGCCCGGGGGATCGGTTCGGCCGGACCGAGCGCCCGCCGTGACCAGTCGTACCGCCGGAAGTCGCTCGGCCTGCCTGCACGGAACGGCGTGAGTACGGTGCTGACGAGACGCTCGCGGTCGACGCCGTCCCAGTCCGGGGAGCGCCGGTGCGAGCGCTCCGGGTCGAGGAAGTCGTCGCCGCGCATCCGGACGCCGTCCGGGAGCGCCGCGACGAGGCCGCGCGCGAGCGTCGACTTCCCGGAACCGCAGTACCCGGAGATGCCGATCACGAGCGGGTGGTCCGACACCGCGGCCCGCGCCCGGACGGCGTCGAGGAGGGCATCGCGATCCATCTCGTGAGCCTACGGGCACTCAGCCGACCGGCACCGTCTCGCGGCGCTTCTGACGCCAGGCCTCGGCGGGCCGGTCGTCGCCGTTCCAGACCTGCACGACGCCCCAGGCGGCGGCGATCAGGGGGACGGCGAGCAGGGCCCCGGTGACCCCGCCGAGCACGGTCCCCGCGGTCAGCCCGACCAGGATGACCAGCCCGTGCAGCCGGAGGGTCTTGCCCATCAGCACGGGTTGCAGGAAGTTGCCCTCGATCTGGTTGACGAGCACGACGATCGCCACGACGACCACCGCCTGTACCGGCCCGACCCCGACGAGGGTGACGAGTGCGGCGAGCGTCCCGGCGATCGGCGCCCCGATCATCGGGATGAACGAGGTCACGAAGGCGACGACCGCGAGCGGGATCGTGAGCGGGACGCCGAGCACGGCCAGCCCGGCGCCGATGGCGACGGCGTCGAACGCGGCCACCGCGGCGGTCCCGCGGACGTACCCGCCGAGTGTCGTCACGACGCGGTCGCCGATGCGTCGGGCGCGGTCGTAGGAGCCGCCGGTGAAGGGTCGGAGCAGGAACTCCCAGAGCGCCGGCCCGTCCTTGAGGAAGAAGAACAGGATCACGGCCATGAGCACCGCGCCGGTGACGACGTTCGTCACGGCGGAGATGCCGGCCAGCGCTCCGGCGCCGAACCGCGTACTCGTGACGAAGTCGACGACCCCGTCCACGGCGTCCTCGATCTGGCCGTCCGTGATCCGGAACGGCAGTTCGTGCAGGAGGTCCTGCACCTGCTGCAGGCCGTCGACGGCGGAGGACTGGAGCGTCGACCACTGGCTCGCGACGGCCGCGACGAGGAGCCACAGGATGCCGGCGAGCAGCGCCAGCACCGCGACGAACACGAGCGCCGTCGCGAGCACCGACGGGACCCCGTGCCGGCGGAGCCACCCGACGACCGGGTGCAGGGCCGAGGCGATGATGAGGGCGACGAGGACCGGGATCGTGACGAGTCCGACCTGCGCGACCGCGTACACGGTCCCGAGGGCGACGGTCACGACGAGGACGACCTGGAAGCAGCGCGTCGCGAGCCGTCCGAACGAGTCGGCCCAGACGCTCGTGGTGGATGCGCTGCCGGGGGAGCTGCGTCGGAACATGGTGGGGGCCTTCCGGGTCGTCGTGCGGAACACGTGACGCCGTCGGCACCCGGCCGAGGCTACCCAGGCCCGGCCGTTCGGCGTCGACCGCCCGACACAACCCGGAAACAGGACGCTGCTACAAACGCACCCATGCTGACCGTCACCGGTGCCCTGCGCGTGCTCGTCGACCCCCGGACCGAACGGGAGGGCGACGTGGTCCTCGACGACGGCAGCGACCTGGCGTCCACGCTCGACGCGTCGGGATGCGTGGTCACGCCCGGCCTGGTGAACGCGCACCACCACCTGCTGCAGACGGCGTTCCGCACCCTGCCCGGCACCCGGGGTGTGCCGATGGCCGACTGGCTGCCGACGATGGCCGCGGCGTACGGCCGGGCGGGGCACGATCCCGAGCTCTACGGACTGGCGGCGTCCGCCGGGGCCGCGGAGGGCCTCCTGTCCGGCGTCACGACGATCGCGGACCACCACCTGAACTGGCCCGCGGACGCGACGCCCGACGACACCGTCGCGCTCGCCGCGGCGACGGTCGACGCCGTCCGGGGACTCGGCGGCCGGCTCGTCCTCGTCCGCGGGTCGGCGCGGGATGACGCCGACCGCGCTGCGGCGTCGGCGGACGCGATCGCCACGGGGCTGCTGCACGAGCGGGCGGCGGGCGGGGTGGACCCCGACGGCGGACTGCAGGTGGCGGTGGGACCGGCGGGCGTGCACTCCGACGGCGAGGCGACCTTCCGGGCACTCGGCGAGGTCGCTGCACGGCACGGGCTCCGGCGTCGGACGCAGGCGAACGAGCAGGTCGACACCGCCATCGCGCTCGAGCGGTACGGCCGCCGACCGCTGGACCTGCTCGAGGAGTGGGGATGGCTGGCGCCGGACGTCACGATCGCGCACCTCTGCGACGTGACGGACGACGAGATCGGTCGGCTCGCGGCGGCCGGCGTGACCGCGACGCACGCACCCGGGTGCGACGTGCCGATGGGGTGGGGGATCGCCCCCGTCGCAGCGCTCGCGGCGGCCGGGATCCCGGTCGGACTCGGGACGAGCGGCGGGGGCAGCAACGACGCGGGGCACCTGCTCGCGGACGGCCGGCTCGCGATGCAGGTGTCGGCGCTCGTCGGGCCGCAGCTGCCCGCGCGCCAGGTGCTCGGGATGATGACCGAGGGGTCGGCCGCGGGGCTCGGACGGCCCGAGCTCGGGCACCTCGGGGAGGGGACCGCCGGCGACCTGTGCGTGTGGGACGTCTCCGGGGTGGCGGACGCGGGCGTGGCGGACCCTGTCGCGGGGCTGCTCTGGGCGTCCCCGGGCCGTCGACCGCGGCACGTGGTCGTCGGTGGGCGCGTGGTGGTGCGTGACTACCGGCTCGTGACGGGCGACGAGCGCGAGATCGCCGCCCGTCTCGGCGAGCGGCTCGCGCGCACGCCCGTGAGCTGAGCGTCAGGCGAGCACGGCGTCTCGGCGCCTCCAATGATCATACGATCGGAGCGTCCGCACACCGTCCGCGCACCCGACCGCGCCCCCGGTCCTCGGTCCCCGCCGGATCGAACCAGGATCCCGACGTCGAACGACCCGCCGCGGGCGGTTCGACGTCGGATCCGTGGTTCGGAGGGTGCCCGGCGTCAGACGCGGACCGCGCGCCGGTGGATCGGGCCGGAGCCGTCGGCGAGCGCGCCACCGGGAGCGCCCCGGCGCACCGCGACGACCTCGGCCATGATCGCGACGGCCAGCTCCGCCGGGGTCTCCGCGCCGATGTCGAGGCCGATCGGGGACCGCAGGCGCTCCAGGTCCGGCGTCCCGAGCGCGTGCAGCGCCGCGAGTCGCCGATCGTGCGTCGCCCGGGAGCCCATCGCCCCGACGTAGCCGGCGCCCCGTCGGAGCGCGAGGTCGATCACGGCGGCGTCGAACCGGTCGTCGTGCGAGAGCACCACGACGGTGGTCGACGCGTCGATCGGCAGCCCCTCGAGCACCCGTGTCGGCCACCCGACGATCCGCTCGTCCGCGGCGGGGAACCGCTCGTCCGTCAGGAACACCGGCCGCGGGTCCACCACGGTCACCGCGTGGCCGAGCACCGCCGCGGCGTTCGTGACCGCGACGGCGGACTCCACGGCACCGACCACGATGCAGCGCGGTCGGGCGTCGGCACGTTCGACGAAGACCCGGCCCCGGCAGCCGTCCGGAGCGGTGACGACCTCGCCGAGTGTGACCGGGTCGAGCGAGAGCGCGAGCGACGTCGGGACGCCCGACGCCGCCCGGCGGAGGGCGTCGACCACGGGGTCGCCGGGTGCGATCCGGCGGACGAGGACCTCGACCCGCCCTCCGCAGCGGAGTGCCGGTGCCCACACGGCGTCCGGGTCGTCCGGGTCCTCGTCGAAGCCGAACCGTTCGAGCACGGGGACGCCGTCCTCGAGGACCTGCTCGGCGGTCACGAACAACGACCCCTCGACGCAGCCGCCGGAGATCGTGCCGACGACCTGACTGCGGGGCAGGACCGCCATCGACGTGCCCACCCCGCTCGGTGCGCTGCCGGACATCGCGACGGCCGTCGCGACGACGACGGGGTCGCCGGTCTCGAGGACGGCCAGGAGGCGCGGTGCCAGTTCGAACATCACGCACCTCCGGCGTCGGTCGCGTCGGTCGTCGTCGCGTCCACTGCCGCGTCCGCTGCCGCGTCCTGCAGCATCGCCCACACGCGGTCGCGCGTCATCGGCAGGCGGTACGGGCGGACCCCGACCGCGTCCCGCACCGCGTTCGCGACGGCCGGGGCGACCGGGTTGTACGGCGCCTCGCTCATCGACT
This sequence comes from Curtobacterium sp. ME26, assembly GCF_903970945.1. NCBI lineage: Bacteria > Bacillati > Actinomycetota > Actinomycetes > Micrococcales > Microbacteriaceae > Curtobacterium > Curtobacterium sp. ME26. Next base: position 18,985 of record NZ_CAJCKG010000035.1, on the reverse strand, counting down.
TCGCACCGAGCGGTCCGAGCGGGTCGGAGGTGACGGCGAACCGGACCTCGGTGCGCGGCACGTCCGAGATCTTCGGCACCCGGTAGGAGCGGAACGCGTCGGTGGTGACCCGGCCCTCGGCGTCGAGCACGACCTCCTCGTACAGCGTCGAACCGATCGCCTGTGCGGCGCCGCCCTCCACCTGGCCGCGGAGCTGCTCGGGGTTGAGGACCGTGCCCGCGTCCACCGCCTGGACGCTGTGGAGCACCCGGACCTCGCCCGTCGGCCGGTGCACCGCGACCCGGGCACCGTGCACCGTGAAGGCCAGGGACCGCGGGGTCCCGTCGTGGCTGCCGTGCGCGACGAGGGGGCCGTCGGCCAGGAGCTCGGCGTGCCCGACCAGCTCGCCGCCGATGCGGACGCCGTCGGGCAGCACCGCGACCGCGGGGCCGAGCGGGCCGACGGCGCTCCGCGGGGTCCGGGCGGCCACGATCGTCAGCGCGCGCGCCGTCATCTGGTCGTGCAGGTCCAGCGCCGCGGCGTACAGCGCCTTGCCCGCGACGACGACCCCGGCCGAACCGAACGCACCGGTGTCGTACCGCGCGGCGTCGGTGTCGGACTGGTGGACGTCGACCCGGTCGGGCGTGGTGCCGAGCGCCGTGGCGACGAGCTGCGTGTGCACCGTCGTGGTGCCGTTGCCGAACTCGGCCGTGCCGACGCCGATGCGGTAGCGGCCGTCCTCGGTGGCCTCGACCGAGGCGTGGGCGTGGTGCCCGCGGGGCGGCATGGTGGCGATCGCCGCGAGGGCGACGCCGGTGCCGAACGCCCAGTCCCCCGTTCCGTCGACGGCCGAGTCGTCGAGCGGCGGCCCGTCCATCGCGGGGACCTCGGGCAAGGGAGCACGGAGCGCGTCCTCGACCAGGTCGATGCACTGGTCGAGGCCGTAGCTGCCCTCCCAGCGCAGGTCGTCCTGCTCGTCCGGGTCGGTGACGACGAGCGGGTCGCCGGGGACGACGACGTTGCGCCGCCGGAACTCGAGCGGGTCGAGGCCGAGGCGTCGGGCGAGCTCGTCCATCGCGGACTCGATCGCGAACACGACCTGGCCGAGGCCGTACCCGCGGAACGCGCCCGACGGCAGGTTGTTCGTGTACACGGACTCCGCGTCCACGCGCTTGACCGGGCAGCGGTACACGGCGACCGACTCGCTCACCGAGTGGAACATGACGCCGACGCCGTGGTTGCCGTACGCGCCGGTGTCCATCGTCTGGTCGACGTGCATCGCGGTCAGTCGTCCCGACGCGTCCGCACCGAGACGGACACGGACGCGCATCGGGTGCCGCGTCGGCGCGATCGTGAACTCGTCGCGGCGGCTGAACTCGTACTGCACCGCGCGTCCGGTGCGGAGGACGGCGAGCGTGACGAGGTCCTCGGTGAGCATCTCCTGCTTGCCGCCGAACCCGCCGCCGACCCGCTTGGCGACCACGCGCACACGCGAGGGGTCGAGACCGAAGACGTGAGAGACCTCGTCGCGGACCAGGAACGGGACCTGCGTGGCGGTCCGGAGCACGAGCCTCCCGTCCCGGTCCAGCGATCCGCGGGTGGCGTGCGTCTCGAGCGCGGCGTGGGAGACGCGGCCCGTCGACCAGGTGCCCTCGACCGTCACCGCGGACGCGGCGAGGGCGGCCTCGAGGTCACCGGTCCCACCGTGCAGGGCGGCCACCACGTTCCGGCCCGGGTCGGCGATCCGGTGCTCCTCGGCGGTCTTGTCGCCGTGCAGGAGCGGTGCGCCGGGGAGCCGGGCGGCGTCGACGTCGTGCACGCTCGGCAGCACCTCGTACTCGACCCGGAGCAGGGCGCAGGCCTGCTCGGCGGTGCGGACGCTGTCGGCGACGACGGCCGCGACCCGCTGCCCGCGGAAGCGCAGCACGGTGTCGAACACCCGGGTGTCGTCGGGGTCGTCGAGCCGCGACTCGTGGCGCCCGGTCGAGAACAGCACGCCCGGGTCGTCGCGGTGGGTGAGCACGGCGTGCACCCCCGGCAGCGCCTCGGCCGCGCTCGTGTCCATCGCGGTGACGCGGGCGTGCGCGTGCGGGCTGCCGAGGACCGCGAGGTGGAGGAGCGCTTCGGTCCGCCGGACGTCGAGCGTGTACTCCTCCTGGCCCGTGGCGATGCGCATCGCCGCCGGCGCCGCGACCGACGTGCCGACGGCGTCCCCGGCGGAGGCGCACGCGGTGTTGCGCACCCCGTCCAGGGCGTCCTCGATCGCGCGGTAGCCGGTGCACCGGCAGACGTTGCCCTTGAGCGCCCGGTGCCGGTCGGCGAGCTGGTCTTCGTCGAGCGCCGAGGCGGTGACGACGTACCCGGCCGTGCAGAAGCCGCACTGGAAGCCCGGCGCCTCGGCGAACGCTCGCTGCACCGGGTGCGGGTCCTCCGGGGTGCCGAGGCCCGCGGCGGTGGTCACCGTGCGGCCCTCGAGCCGGTGCGCGGGCGTGATGCAGGAGTGCACGGGCACGCCGTCGAGCAGCACCGAGCACGCACCGCAGTCGCCTGCGTCGCAGCCCTTCTTCACCGCGGTGACGCCGTGCTCGCGGAGGAGCGTGCGGAGCACCTGTCCGGGCTGCGGGCTCGTGTCGAGCTCGGTGCCGTCGATCGTGAGCCTCATCGGGCACTCCCGTCGGCAGCGTCGGTCGCGGCGGCGGCGGCGCCGGCCGCCTCGGCGACGAGTTCGACGGCGAAGCGTCGGGACACCGCTCGCCGCCAGTCCGGGGAGCCGTGCGGGTCGTCGTACCAGTCGTCGTGGGCTGCGAGGGCGGCGTCCACCTCGGCCGTCGCCGGGATCGTGTCCCACCGCAGCACGAGTGGGCGCGGGGTCCCGCCGGTGACGACGAGCACGAAGCCGTCGGCATCCCGTCGAGCCGTGACGAGGGTCCCGGTCCGCCCGTGCGGGCTGAGCGACACCCGGCGGAAGCCGGTCGTCCCGCGGAGCGCCGCCGTGGGCACGTCGAAGGCCCGGACGACCTCGCCCGGGTTGAGTGCGGTGGTGCGCGGTCCGGTCACGAGGTCCGCGACCGGCAGTCGACGCTCCCCGCCGTCCGTCGTCCACACCACGGCGGTCGCGTCGAGGGTGACGAGCAGCGCGGTGACCGCCCCGGCCGGCAGCGCGGTGGCGACGTTGCCGCCGACGGTCGCCGCGTTCCAGACCTTGAACGACGCCAGCAGTGCGTTCACGCACCGGTCGACGAGCGGCCAGGCACGCCAGTCCGGCTCCGGTCGCACGCGCAGCAGTGCCGCGAGCGTGCAGGTGGCGCCGAGGCGCAGACCGTCGGGCGTCCGTTCCGCGTCGGGCCAGCCGAGCGTCGTCAGGTCGACGAGGCCGGTCGTGCCCGGCTGCTCCTCGGAGTACAGCCAGGTCCCGCCGGCGAGGGGCTGCTCACCGGGGGCGAGGGCGAGGTCGTCGCGGTGCGACGGTGTCCGCACGGTGCGGACGGTGACGAGGTCCATGCGAGGGTCCGATCGGGATGACGGGCGAGGGGTCGGGGGACACCTGCGGCCGTCGGCCGTGCGCGATCATCCCGCGGTTCCACGCCCCGCGAGCACGTCGGGACGCCGCTCGGGGTGCGGTCGTGCGTGCCACGGGGCCTCCTCTGTCGGATCGGATCGGATCGGGTCGGACCGGATCGGGTCGTTGCGGCAACGGTAGGGAACGGGTGTTTCAGCGTCGTTACGGGGGAGCGACGTCGGCATCACGGCCGGTGCCCGAACCCGTGACCTGATCGACGCACCACCGAAACACACGGGTGCCATCGTCGCCGTCATGGAGATCACCGAGGCCACGTCCGCCCCCACCACCACGTCCGTCCGTCTCGGCGCGAACCAGTACGGAAAGGCCGAGGTCCGGCTCGTCCGGGTCACCCGCGACACGGACCGGCACGAGATCGAGGACCTCACCGTCACGACGCAGCTCCGGGGTGCGGCGCTCGCCGAGTCGTACACCGAGGGCGACAACGCCAAGGTCGTGGCCACCGACACGCAGAAGAACACCGTGTACGCGTTCGCGAAGGAGCACGGGGTCGGCAGCCCGGAGGAGTTCCTGCTCCGCCTCGGTCGGCACTTCGCGACGGCCTTCGACTGGTACGACGGCTCGACGCTCTCGGCCGAGCAGCACGCCTGGGAGCGCATCGCCGTGGACGGGCGGGAGCACGACCACTCCTTCGTCCGATCGGGTCGGGGCACGCGGACGGCCGTCGTGCAGGTCGACGGCGACGACGTGCACGTGCTCGCCGGCGTGACCGACCTCACCGTCCTGAAGAGCACCGGCAGCGAGTTCCACGGCTTCCCCCGCGACGACTACACGACGCTCGCGGAGACGGACGACCGGATCCTCGCGACCTCGGTGACCGCGCGCTGGCGCTACACGCCCGAGGCCGTCGCCGCGGGCATCGACTACGACGCGGTGTACGCCGGCGTGCTCGACCGGATGCTCGCGACCTTCGCCGAGCTGCACTCGCTGGCGCTCCAGCAGACCCTCTTCGCGATGGGCCGCACGGCGATCGAGGCGTTCCCCGAGATCGCCGAGGTCCGCTTCTCGATGCCGAACAAGCACCACTTCCTCGTCGACCTCGCACCGTTCGGGCTCGAGAACCCCGGCGAGGTGTTCTTCGCCGCGGACCGTCCCTACGGCCTCATCTCCGGCACGGTCGTCCGCGACGGCGTCGCCGAGGCCCCGGCGGCGTGGACGTCGGTGCCCGCATTCGTGTGACCCCGGTCGCCGAGCAGGGCCGGCGCCGCGTGGTCGGCGTCGTCCTCGCCGCGGGTGCCGGCACCCGGATGGGCACCCCGAAGGCGCTCGTGCGGAGCCCGGACGGCGTGCCCTGGCCGACGCTGGCGGTGGACGCCCTGCGCGCCGGCGGCTGCGGCGAGGTCGTCGTGGTGCTCGGAGCCGCCGCCGACCGCGCACGGACGCACGTCCCGATCGCTCCCGACGTGCGGGTCGTCGTCGCCGCGGACTGGGCGGCCGGGCCGGGGGCGTCGCTCGCCGCGGGGCTGCGCGCTCTCGGCGACGCGGACACCGCCTGCATCACCCTCGTCGACCTGCCGACGCTGCCCGCCGCGGTCGTCCGGCGCGTGCTCGGACCCGGGTCGGACCGCGACGTCCTGCGGCGCGCGGTGTTCGGCGAGCGGCCGGGCCACCCCGTCCTCGTCGGTCCGGACCACCGCGCAGGGCTCCTCGCCGCGGTGACGGCCGACCCGGCCGACCGGTCCGCGGGAGCGTGGCTCGGTCGAGCGGGCGTCACCGGGGTCGACTGCGCCGACCTGTGGGACGGCACCGACCGGGACCGGCCGCACGGGGCGACCCGGTAGCAGCGGACCGGACCGGAGACGGACGGGAGGCGCGGTGCCAGCCGGCACCGCGCCTCCCGTCCGTCGCTGGTCGCGTCGACTACGCGACGCGCTCCGACACCTCGGCCATCGTCGGGTAGTCCGTGTAGCCCTCGGCCGTCGCGCCGTAGAAGAGCTCCGGGCGCGGCTCGTTGAGCTCCGCCTCCTGCTCCCAGCGCTCGGCGAGGTCCGGGTTCGCGATCGCCGCGCGGCCCACGGCCACGGCGTCGGCGAGGTCCCCGTCGAGCAGCGCGATCGCCTCGTCGAGGGTCGTCATCGACGAGAAGCCGGAGTTCGCGATGAACGGCGCGCCGGCGGTGCGGCGGACGTGCTGCACGAGGTCGCTGCCCGGCTCGGCGTGCAGGACGTCGACGAAGGCGAGCCCGAGCGGCGCGAGGCCCTCGGCGACGGCCGTGTAGGTCGCGCGGACGTCCGCGTCGTCCTCCTCCAGGACGCCCTGGATGTTGTGCTGCGGCGAGAGGCGGATGCCGACGCGGTCCGCGCCGATCGCCTCGGCGACGGCCGTGGTGACCTCGACGGCGAAGCGTGCGCGGTTCTCGGGGGAGCCGCCGTACTCGTCGGTGCGGGTGTTCGAGACGGGGGAGAGGAACTCGTGCACGAGGTACCCGTTCGCGCCGTGCACCTCGACGCCGTCGAGTCCGGCGGCGATGGCGTTGCGGGCGGCACGGGCGAAGCCCTGGACGGCCTCGCGGACCTCGTCGGTGGTGAGCTCGTGCGGCACGGGCATGTCCGCCTTCGAGCCGTCGGCGAGGTGGGTCTGGCCCGGGGCGGCGACGGCCGAGGGGCCGACGATCCGCGGGGTCTGCGAGATGTCGGTGTGCGAGACGCGACCGCCGTGCATGAGCTGCATGACGATGGTGCCGCCCCGCTCGTGCACCGCGTCGGTCACACGACGCCAGCCGGCGACCTGCTCGTCGGTCTCGATGCCGGGCTGGCCCGGGTACGAGCGGCCCTCCTGCACGGGCCAGGTGCCCTCGGTGATGATCATGCCGAGGCTCGCGCGCTGCGCGTAGTGCTCGACCAGCAGGTCGTTCGGGATGCCCTGCTCACCGGCGCGCGTCCGGGTGAGGGGTGCCATGACGATGCGGTTGCGGAGGTGGAGTGCGCCGAGGTCGGCGGCTTCGAAGAGCTTCACGTGTCCGTTCAACCACGTGTTGCGCGGGGCAATTCCCCCGGCACGGCGGATCCTCAGCGACCGGGGCACACCAGCGTGCTCGAGCGGACCTGGCCCTCGGGACGGATCACGGTGTGCTGCGAGAGCGGCTGGTGGCAGATCGGGCAGGGACGGTCGACGGTGCGGTCGTCGACGCCCTCGACGCGTCCGGCACCGATCTGCGACGGACCCATCTTCTCGATGAGCGTGCGGTTCCAGCGGTCGTACCACTTGCCGAAGCGACCCACGATCCACCCTTTCGTTCGTGCACGAACCATTCTGCCACGCCCGCCGTTGTCAGTCGAGCGTGTCGACCCGACCGAGCAGCTCGGTGAGGTCGTCCTTCAAGCGCTCGAGCCGCTCGACGGGCCACCCCAGTCGGTCGGCGACGGCGACGGGCACGGCTCGGGCGCGATCCCGGAGGGCGCGACCGGCCGTGGTGAGCGACACCTCGAGCTGGCGTTCGTCGACCGTGCTGCGCGTGCGGCGGACGTACCCGGACGCCTCCAGGCGCTTGAGCAGCGGGCTGAGCGTCGCGGAGTCGAGCCGGAGCTCCCGGGCGATCCCGCGCACCGACCGCGGGTCCTGCTCCCACAGGGCGAGCATCACGAGGTACTGCGGGTGGGTCAGGCCCATCGGCTCGAGGAGGTCGCGGTACAGGCCGACGACGCTGCGGCTCGTGGCGGCCAGGGCGAAGCAGAGCTGGCGGTCGAGGGCGAGCGGGTCGACGTCGGTCGCATCCATGCGCCCACGATACCTTCGTGCACGAACGGTCGCGACTGCGTGCCGCACGACGGCCTAGAGGCCCGGTGCCGGTCTCGTGGACCGGCACCGGGCCTCCAGGCTGGTGCGTCGTGACGCGGGTCGCCTACGCGCGGTGCGTCGGCGTGTGCCCCTCGTGCGCGTTGGCGTCCGGCTCGACGTCCGCGGCGTGCGAACCGCGGTGCGCGGCGCCGTCGTCGTGGCCGCGCGCGTCGGACGGGTGCGACCGCTCGAGCTTGGCGCCCTCGACGTCGACGTCCGGCAGGATCCGGTCGAGCCACTTCGGGATCCACCAGGCGCTCCGACCGAGCAGGTGCATGACCGCCGGGATGAGGAGCATGCGGACCACGAAGGCGTCGACGAGGACGCCGAAGGCCAGCCCGAAGCCGATCGGCTTGATGGTCGAGGACTCCGAGAAGATGAAGCCCGAGAACACCGAGATCATGATGATCGCGGCCGCCGTGACCACCGCGCGTCCCGCGTGCAGGCCTCGCTGGACCGCCACCTTCGCGCTCGCCCCGTGGGCGTACGCCTCGCGCATGCCCGACACCAGGAACAGCTGGTAGTCCATCGCGAGCCCGAACAGGATGCCGATCTCGATGATCGGCAGGAAGCTCAGGATGGGCCCCGGGTCGTGGGTGCCGAACACGGAGCTGAGCCAGCCGAACTGGTAGATCGCGGTCAGACCACCGAACGAGGCGAGGATCGAGAGGATGAAGCCCGCCGTCGCGGTGATCGGGACGAGGATCGACCGGAACACCAGGATCAGGATGATCAGCGACAGGCCGACGACCACCACGAGGTAGAGCGGCAGGACGTCCGCGAGCTTCTCGGACACGTCGATGTTCGCGCTCGCGTTGCCGGCGACGCCGAGCGTGATCCGCCCGTCGTCGCTCGACACGGTCTGCTCGCGGAGGTCCTTGACGAGCTCCTCGGTCGAGATGCTGTCCGGGCCGCCGGCGGGCTTCACCTGGAAGGCGATGATGTCGCGGTCCTTCGACGCGCCGATCGGCAGGACGGCGTCGACGTCGTCGTTCTGCACGAGCGCCTTGCCGATCGTGACCTCGGTCGCGGTGACGTCGTCCTCCGCGATCGCCTTCGGCAGGTCGGCCACCACGAGCAGGGGCCCGTTCTGACCGGCACCGAACTCGCGCTCGAGCGCCTTGTACGCCTCGTACTGCGACGAGTCGGTCGCCTCGGACGCGCCGGTCGGCAGCCCGAGGCGCATCTGCGTCGCGGGGAGCGCGATCGTCCCGAGCACGGCGACACCGGCGACGAGGGTGATCACCGCGCGCCAGGTCGACATCGGCTTGTTCGGCACCCGGATCGACCCCGTGTCGCCGATGCGCGCGCGTTCCTTCTTCCGGAGCAGGCGCATGCCGAGCAGCGACATGAGCGCCGGCGTGAACGAGGTCGCGATGAGGATGGCGAACAGGACCGCGACCGCGCCGACCGTGCCCATCAGGCCGAGGAACGGGATCCCGGTGATGTTGAGCGCGAGCAGGGCGACGATCACGGTCGCACCGGCGAACACGACGGCGTTGCCGGAGGTGCCGTTCGCGAGCCCGATCGACTCGTGCACGCCCATGCCGGCCTTCAGCTGCGTGCGGTGCCGGTTCATGATGAACAGCGAGTAGTCGATGCCGACCGCCAGGCCGAGCATCACCCCCAGCACCGGCGTGACCGAGATGAACTCGACGAGGCTCGAGAAGGACAGGGCGGCGAGCGAGGCGACGCCGACGCCGAGCACCGCGGAGAGCAGCGGGACGGCTGCACCGATCACCGTGCGGAGCATGAGGAAGAGCACGATCGCGGCGACGACGAGGCCGATGACCTCGCCGGGTCCGAGGATCGAGGGAACCCCCTGGGCGATGTCCTGCGAGACGTACACGTCGACGCCGTCGATGCCCGCGTCGTCGGCCTTGCTCGTGATGGCGTCCTTGGTCTCCGCCGGCACCTCGTTCGTCGACGTGGTGAACTGCACGGTGCCGATCGCGGCGGACTCGTTCGTCGAGACGAAGCGGATGCCCTTCGACAGTGCGAGCAGGTCGGATCCCTGCTCGAGCTCGCGCTCGCTGTCGTCGAGCTTCGTCGTGTTGGCGTCGATCTCCTGCTGGGCGGCCTGGATCTGCTGCTCACCCGAGGTGATCTGCTGCTGCTGCGCGTCGATCTGCGCCTGCGCCTGGGCGAGCTGCTGCTGGCCGGCCTGTGCCTGCGCCTGCGCCGCAGCGCTCGAGGCGGCGGCTCCGGCGGCCTGTGCCTGCGCCTGTGCCTGGGCCTTCTGCGCGTCGAGCTGCGCCTGGGCGTCCGCGATCTGCTGCTTGCCGGACTCGAGCTGGGCCTTCTGCGCGTCGAGCTGCGCCTGACCGTCCTCGATCTGCTTCCGGCCGTCGGCGATCTGCTCGCGGCCGTCGGTGATCTTCTGCCGCTGCTCGTCGAGCTGGTCCTGGGTGGCGAAGCCGTCGCGGACGTCCTTGACGCCGTCGAGGTCCTTCAGCCCGTCGAGGAACGACGTGACCTCGGTCTTCTGCGCGTCGGTGAAGGCCCCGCCGTCGGTGGTCTCGAACACGATCGACCCGTTGCCGCCGTTCGCCGACGGGAACTTGTCGGCGAGCTGGTCCTGCACCTGGCTCGTCTTGGTGTTCGGGATGGAGATCGCTGACGAGATCGTGCCGGCGAAGAGGCCGTACGTGAGGCCCGCGATGCCGATGATGACGATCCAGGCGATCACCACCGACCAGGCTCGTCGTGCGGAGAACCGTCCGAGACGGTAGAGGAGACCGGCCATTGCGGGTGCCCCGTCCTTTCGTGGGTGGTGCTGGTGCGGTGCGGGGTGCGCCGGTGGACCCCGCGGGAGAGCGTCGGTGGTGTCAGTGGGACGGCATGTAGCCGGAGCGGACGCTGTGCACGAGCCGACCGAGCAGGTCGTCCCACGCGCGTAGTGCGTCCGGGGTGAGGTCGGGTCCGTCGTGCGTGAGCCAGTGGTCGGCGATGACGACGATGCCGCTCATGAGGGAGTCGACGAGCAGCGCGGTGTCGAGCGGGTCGGCACCGGGGTGACGCCGGGCGACCTCGTCGCGGAGTCGGTCGGTGACCCGGGAGAACGCCGTCTGGGTGAGCACGGCGGCCTTCGGGTCCTCCTTGCCCGGCTCGCCGATGATCCGGTACATGCCGGAGATCGCCGGGGCCAGGTCGGCCCCGCGCGCCGCGGACTCGAGTTCCTCGAACATCGACGCCCGGCTGCCGTCGCCGACGGGCGTGCGTGCCATGTCGGCCAGGAACCGGTCGATGATGACGGACAGCTCCTGCTCGCACACGGCCAGCAGGACCTCGTCGAGGGACGCGAAGTGGTTGAAGACCGTCCGCCGGGCGATGTCCGCGCGGGCGGCGAGGTCGTCGACGCTGAACCCGCGTCCTCCGCGGTCGTCGATGAGGTCGCGGGCGGCCTGCAGGATCGCCGCGCGGTGCTTCGCCTTGAGGGCGGTGCGGCGGTCGGTCGTGGTGGTCACGTCTGACAACACTAGGTGCATCGATGCACTCGGTGCACCTTCTTCGAGAGCATCCTCAGGTTCGTCCCCCGGCGGTCCGGCATGCTGGCGGCGTGCGGACGACGAGGACGGTCCTGGCGGCGATCGCAGTGTCGACGACGCTCGTGCTGGCCGGCTGCAGCGCCGGCGGGCCCGGGGACGCACCGAGCACCGACCGGGCGAGCGCCGCGGCGACGGCCGAGGGGAGCCCGACCCCGGCAGCCCCGACGACTGACGTTCCGACCACCGACGCCGCGACGACCCGCGCCTTCGCGGCCCTCGAACAGCGGTCCGAGGCGCGCCTCGGCGTCGTGGCGGTCGACACCGCCGACGGCAGCTCGATCGGGTACCGCGCCGACGAGCGGTTCGCGTTCGCGTCGACGAACAAGGCGTTCATCGCGGCCGCGGTGCTCGACGCCACGAGCGCCGCGGGACTCGACGAGGTCGTGCACTACGGCCGCGACGACCTGCTCGAGTACGCCCCGGTCACGAGTCGGCACGTCGACGAGGGCATGACGGTCCGAGCACTCGTCGACGCCGCTGTGCGGGAGAGCGACAACACCGCGGCGAACCTGCTCGTCGAACGGTCGGGCGGTGTGGACGGGGTCTCGCGGTGGCTCCGCGGCATCGGCGACGACGTGACCCGCGTCGACCGGGTCGAGCCGGAGCTCAACACCGCGGTGCCGGGCGACGAGCGCGACACGACGACGCCCGCTCGGTCGGCGGCGGACCTGCGCGCCGTCCTCGTCGGCGACGCGCTCGACGCCGACGACCGTGCGCTCCTGCTGTCGTCGATGGCGGGCACGACCACCGGCGACGGCACGATCCGGGCCGGGGTCCCCGGCGGGTGGTCCGTCGCGGACAAGACCGGCACCGCCTCGTACGGCGTGCGGAACGACATCGCCGTCGTGCGGCCGGCGGGACGCGACCCGATCGTGCTCGTGGTGTTCACGTCGCACGACCGCGCGGCCGCCGAGCCCTCGGACGCCCTCGTCGCGGCGGCGACCCGGGTGGCGCTCGAGCGGCTGGGCTAGTCGTACCGCCGGGCACCGCCGGGTACCACCGGGCACCGCCGGGTGCCCCGACGGTCAGCCCACGGTCACGACCCGGTCACGAGTCGGTCACGGGGCGGTGACGACGGCAGCTGCGTCGGTAACGATCCGTGCCGACTCGGTCGTCTCCCAGCCAGCACGCCGGTCCTCCCCGGGGAACCCCGGGCGGACGCCCGAGGAGCGTTGGGAGGGTCGCCGGGACGCCGCCGGATGACCGGGGGCGCGACGACGAGGGGGACGACATGGCGATGCGACGGGTGACGGGGGCCACACTCGGCTTCGTGGGCGGCAGCGTGCTCGCCGGACTGCTGGTGGGGGTCGGGGTGACCCCGGTGCTCGCGGTCGCCGGCGTGGGGACGACGTCGGCGATCGACGTCTTCGACTCGATGCCGGAGTACATCGAGATCGGCGACCTGCCCGAGCGGAACGAGATCTGGGCGTACCAGGGGGGCCAGCCGGTGCACCTGGTCGACGTGTGGGACCAGAACCGGCAGGAGCTGACGCTCGACCAGATCAGCGACACGCTCGAGCACGCCGCGATCGACGGCGAGGACAAGCGCTTCCGCGAGACCGGCGGCGTCGACGCGACGAGCCTCGTGCGGTCGGTCGCGAGCGTCATCGCCTCGGGCGGGAAGGGCGGCTCGGGCGGCTCGACGATCACGATGCAGCTCGTGCGGAACATCAAGATCCAACGGGCGAGCGAGCTCCCCACCGCGGAGGAGCGCGACGCCGGCTACCGCGAGGCGATCCGGAAGAGCCCGGACCGGAAGCTCGCGGAGATCAAGCTCGCCATCGGACTCGCGAAGGCGTACTCGAAGGACGAGATCCTGGCGGCGTACCTGAACATCGCGTACTTCGGCGACCAGACCTACGGCGTGCAGGCCGCCTCGCAGCGCTACTACGGCAAGGATGCCACCGACCTGAGCCCCGCCGAGGCCGCGTCCCTCGTCGCCATCGTGCAGTGGCCGGAGCGGCGTGACCTGTCGACGCCCGCGCACCACGCCGACAACCAGGCCCGCCGGGACGTCATCCTCCGCTCGATGCACGAGCAGGGTCACCTCAGCGATGCGGACCTCGCGTCGGCGCTCGCGTCCCGACCCGCCGACTACGTCCGGCTCACCGCGCCGCAGCAGGGCTGCGAGTCGGCGGTCCGCGGCGCCGAGTTCGCCTGTGCGTACGCCGAGCAGGTCGCCCGGGACCTGCCCCAGCTCGGCGCCGACCCCGACGCACGCGCTGCCGCGTGGCGGACGGGCGGGTACCGGGTGCAGACGACGCTCGACCTCGACCTGAACACGCAGCAGCGGGAGCTGCTCGACCGGAGCGACCCCGCCACGGAGAGCCGGCTCGCCCTCGGTGCGACGCTGAACACCGTCGAGGCGGGTACCGGCCGGGTGCTCACCATGGCCCAGAACAAGGACTACGACCGCTCCGCCGCGGCCCCGGCGACGGCCACCTCGCTCAACTACGCGACGGACGAGTCGAACGGCGGGTCGACGGGGTTCCAGGTCGGGTCGACCTACAAGATGTTCACCCTGCTGCAGTGGCTCGAGTCGGGCCGGAGCGCGGACGCGGTCGTCGACGGCACGAGGAAGGCACGCAGCACGTGGACGCAGTGCGGGGAGCGGATCACGCTCGACGAAGCGTACGACCCGAAGAACGACTCGCCGGGCCAGACCGGTCCGTACTCGGTGCGCTCGGCGACGGCGCAGTCGGTGAACGCGGCCTACGCGGACATGGCGTCGCAGCTCGACCTCTGCGACATCCGCGACACCGCAGCCCGACTGGGGGTGCACCCGGCGACGGGCGGCGAGCTACCCGCCAACCCGGCGGCGATCCTCGGCACGACGAGCATCGCACCGCTGACGATGGCGGCCGCCTACGCCGGGATCGCGAACGGCGGTGTGTACTGCGCGCCCGTCGTCGTCGACCAGCTGACGGGTCCGGACGGCACCGCGCTCGGCGGGCAGCCCCGGTCCTGCACGCAGGCGGTGTCGGCACCCGTCGCCGCGCAGGCCGTCGCGGTCATGCAGGGGGCGTTCCGCGGCGGGACGGCGACCGGCGGGCAGACCCTCGACGGCGCCACGCTGTTCGGCAAGACCGGCACGACCGACGCGGCCGACCAGGTCTGGCTCGTGGGCGGGACGTCGCGGGCGGTCACCGCGTACTGGCAGGGCAACACGGACGGTGGGAAGACGAACCTCCGGTACCTGGGCAGCGGCCAGGGCGGCACGTACGCCGGGTCGCGTGCCGACGTCTGGCGGCAGGCGCAGACGGCGGTGAACGCGGCGCTGCCGGTCGGCTGACGGACGGGAGGCGCGGTGCCAGCTGGCACCGCGCCTCCCGTCCGTCCTCGGATCGCTACGAGACCTTCTTGCTGTCCTCGAGCCAGCCGGCGAGCTTCGTCATGTAGTCGGCCTGCGACGCGTAGTCGAGCGCCGGGAAGGTCCAGCTGTGGACCTGACCCGCATCGAGCGCCGGGTTGTCGGCGAACGTCGGCTGCTTCTCGAGCTCCGCGACCTGGTAGCCCTGCTGCGAGAGCAGGAGGACGTCACCGGTGATCTGACCCGCGTTCTCCCACGAGTAGATGCCCCAGTAGAAGCCCTTCGGCTTCGGCTGGACGAAGTCGACCCCGAAGGACGAGTACATCTGCAGGGTCGGCTCGTCGGCCGGACGGGTCACGTACGCGCCGGAGCCGTCCGCGTACATCGAGACGACGGACACGTCGCTCCGCTTCGCGGCCTGCTCGAGGGTGTCCTCGGCCTCGTCGAAGCGCTGCTCGGCGGCCTCGACCTTCGACTCCGGGGCACCGAGGGACTCGGCGAGGTCGGCGATCTCCTCGATCACGTCCTCGCCCTTGCCGCCCCACTCGACCTGCACGACGGGCGCGATCGCCTGGATCTGCCGCTCCTGCTCCTTGTCCTTGAAGCCGTAGCCGGGCTGGGTGTCGTCGAGGGTGCCCTGCTCGTCCTTCGGGTACACCGACGTGACGACGAGGTCGGGCTTGAGCGCCGCGAGTTCCTCGAGGTCGATGTCGCCGTACGCCTCGCCGAGCTGCGTGATGCCGTCGGTGTCGAGCCCCTCGAACCGGGCGTCCTTCGCCATGGTCAGCTGTCCGAAGGTGCCGACCGGTCGCAGGCCGTACTCGATGAACGAGATGGCGAGGTCGTTGAGGACGACGACGCGCTTCGGCGTGCTGTCCAGCTCGACCTTCTTGCCGGTGGCGTCCTCGTAGGACCAGGGTCCTGCGGCGGCCGAGCTGGTGCCGGCGCCGTCTCCGGTCCGGGCGTCGTCGGAGCCGTTCGCTCCGGAGCAACCGGTGAGGAGGAGGGCCGAGACGGCCACGGAGGTCACGAGGGCGGCGCGCAGGGAGCCGCGGCGGGGGATCTTCACGTTAGGAGAGCCTAACCTAAGTCTGTGTGTTCGACCAGCCCCGGCGTCGGCAGCCTTCGGACTCAGTCGTGCTCGTCGGCCTCGGGCACGATCATCGGCGCACCCGTCACGGGGTCCGCGACCACCCGGGCGTGCAGCCCGAACGCGGTCGCGAGCAGCGCCGGCGTCAGGACCTCGTGCGGCGTGCCGTCCGCGACCACGCTGCCGTCGTGCAGGACCACGAGCCGGTCGGAGTACCGCGCCGCGAGCGACAGGTCGTGGAGCACCATGACGACCGTCGACCCCTGCTCGCGGTTGAGCCGCCGGACCAGGCGGAGCACGTCGAGCTGGTGCGCGAGGTCGAGGTAGGTGGTCGGCTCGTCGAGCAGCAGGGTCTCGGCCTGCTGCGCCACGACGAGGGCGATCCAGGCGCGCTGCCGCTGACCGCCGGACAGGCTCGCGACGTCGCGGTGGGCGACGGCCGTCAGACCGGTCGCCGCGATGGCCTGCTCGGCGACGTCGGCGTCCTCGGCGGTCCACGGCTTCGCCCACGACTGGTGCGGGTTCCGCCCGCGCATCACCAGGTCGAGCACGCTCGTGCCCGCCGGGGCGACGGGCGTCTGCGGCAGGATCGCGAGGCGACGCGCGACGGCGCGGTTCGGCTCCCTGCGGATGGGGACGCCGTCGAGCAGGACCTCGCCGGCCTGTGGCCTGAGGACACGGCCGAAGGCCTTGAGGAGCGTCGACTTGCCGCACCCGTTCGCCCCGAGGAACGTCGTCACGCTGCCGCGCTCGATGCGCAGGTCCAGGTCGCGGAGGACCGGCTCGCGGTCGTAGCCGACGGAGAGGCCGCGGGCCTCGAGGACGGGAGGCACCGTGCCGGACGCGTCGTCGCCGGCGGTCCGGCGGGTGGTCGCGGTGGCGGTCATCGGGACGTCTCCTTCGCGGTGGCGGTCATCGGGACGTCTCCTTCGCGGTGGCGGTCATCGGGACATCTCCTTGCGGTGGCGGACGAGGAGCCAGATCAGGTACGGGGCGCCGACGACCGTGGTCACGATCCCGACGGGGACCTGCCAGGGGAAGGCCGAGCGGGCGAGCAGGTCCGCGACCAGGACGAGGACCGTCCCGAGGGCGCCGGCGAGCAGCAGCGGCGGCCGGTTCGTCCCGGCCAGGCGCAGGGCGACCTGCGGGACGACGAAGGCGACGAAGCCGATCGGACCGGCGGCCGCGACGGCGGCGGCGGTGAGCACGACGGCGAGGGCGATGACGAGCAGCCGGTGCCGCTGGACGCCGAGGCCGACACCCGTCGCGACCTCGTCGCCGAGCTGGCCGATGCCGAGCGCGACGCTCGTGGCGAGGGCGATCGGGACGCAGACGGCGGCGACCACGACCAGCGGCCACACGGTCGACCACGACGTGCTCGACAGGCTGCCGACGAGCCACTGCGACGCCGCGGTCGCCACGGTGATCTTCGCGCGGACGAGCAGGTAGCTCGTGACGGCGTCGAGCGTCGCGCTCACGCCGATGCCGACGAGGACGAGCCGGTAGCTCTGCACGCCGCCGCGCCACCCGAGGCCGTACACGGCGGCCGCGGCGACGAGGGCGCCGATGGTCGCGGCGACCGGGATGCCGCCGCTCAGCACGGCCGACGAGACCGAGTACGTGCCGCCACCGACCACGATCGCGGCGACGGCACCGACGCTCGCGCCCGAGGTGACGCCGATGATGTCCGGGGTGCCGAGCGGGTTCCGGGTGACGGTCTGGGTCAGCGCCCCGGCGGTGCCGAGCACCAGGCCGACGAGGGCGCCGGTGAGGACCCGGGGGAGTCGCAGCGTCGTGACGATGAAGCCGTCGGGTCCGCCCTCGGCGCCGACGAGCGCGCGCACGACGGTCCCGGGCGCGATCCAGGTGCTGCCGACGGCGACGCCGAGCACCACGAGGACCAGCGCGAGGGCGACCGCCCCGACGGTGTACCCGAGCACGCGGGGGCGCCAGGCCAGGCCGATCGGACCGAGACGGACCCCGCGGCGTCCGGGAGCGGTGTGGTCGGGTGCCGCGTCGCGCTGCCCCGCCGTGCGCGGGGTGCCGGTCGCCGCGCTCACAGGGACACCAGCGATCGACGGCGGGCGACGGCGACGAAGACCGGGCCGCCGAGCACGGCGAGCACGATGCCGACCTCGACCTCGGAGAACCCGCCGACGAGCCGTCCGACCACGTCGGCCACGAGCACGAGGGCGGCGCCCACCAGCGCCGACACGGGGAGGGTCCAGCGGTGGCCCGTCCCGACCAGGGCCCGGGCGACGTGCGGCACGGTCAGGCCGACGAAGCCGATCGGGCCGGCGGCCGCGGTGGCGCCGGCCGCCAGGAGCGTGATGCCGCCGAGGCCGACGAGCCGCGCGACGAGCACGTTCTCGCCGAGCCCCCGTGCGAGCTCCGCGCCGAGCCCCAGCGCGTCGAGCGCCCGGACGTTCCACACCGCCAGCACGGCACCGACGAGCAGGAAGGGGGCGGCCGCGACGAGGACGTCGAGCTGCCGGGCCGCGAGCGAGCCGACGACCCACAGGCGGTAGGCGTCGAGGGAGTCCTGGTCGGTCAGCACGATGAACGACGTCACGGCACCGAGGAGCGCGGACACCGCCGCGCCGGCCAGGGCGAGCGGCACCGGGCTCGCGGTCCCGCTGCCGGCCACCGTGACGGAGAAGACGACGACGCTCGCGACGACCGCGCCGGCCAGGGCGAACCAGACCGTCGCACCGGTGCTCGTCACGCCGAAGACGTACACGCCGAGCACGACGGCCAGCCCGGCGCCCGAGGAGACCCCGAACAGGCCGGGGTCGGCGAGCGGGTTCCGCGTGTGCCCCTGCATGAGCAGCCCCGCGATCCCGAGCGCCGCACCCACCGCCGCTCCGATGAGCGTGCGCGGGATGCGCGATCCCCAGACCACGGCCTCGGCGGTGCTCGACCCCGTCCGGGTCAGCCCCGCGACCACCTGGTCCACGCCGAGGCGGTTGCTGCCGAACAGCATGCTCGCGACCGCGGCGGCGACCAGTGCGACCACCAGGACCGCGACGACCAGCAGGCGACGGCGGACCGCGGTCCGGTGCACGCCGTCGGCACGCGGGGCGGTGTCGGTCCGGGCGGCCCATGCGGGCGTCAGGACGGGTTCGGGGAGTGGCACGGAAGCCATATTAGGTTAGCCTTCCCTCATGGCGAAGATCCCGCGGCTCATGCCCGAGGCGCCCCGGCTGTTCCGTGCCCGGGTGCTCCGCTCCGTGCGGCACAGCCCGTCGATCCAGCGCGTGACCGTCACCGGGGCCGACCTGCACGAGTTCCCGTTCCTCGGGTTCGACCACTGGTTCCGCCTGTTCCTCCCGCGTCCCGACCAGGACGGCTTCCGCATGCCGGAGCTCGACGGCCGTCGCTGGTGGCCCTCGTTCCTCGCGATCCCCGAGGACGTCCGGCCGCACTGCGCGAACTACACCGTCGCCGCCTTCCGTCCCGAGGTCGGTGAACTCGACGTCGACTTCGTCGTGCACTGCGGCTCCGACGGCGAGCCCGAGGGCCGTGCGGCGATCTGGGCGTGCGGCGCCCGGCCCGGCGACCAGCTCGCGATGCTCGACCAGGGCTGCATCTTCGACTGCCCCGACGACGTCAGCGAGGTCGTCGTCGTCGCCGAGGAGAGCGGGCTCCCCGGCGTCGTGGGGATCGCCGCATCGCTCCCGCGGGACGCCGTCGGCCGGATC